>JAJZNM010000067.1:0-3771 GCA_021852325.1 Pseudomonadota bacterium | reverse complement strand
GCAGGCGAACTCCGGCTGATGGGCCAGCTCGCCCACAACCCTCTCATGCCTCATGTGCCATCCGAAACGGCGAGTTCACGCTCGAGTGCCTGCCACATCGCCTCCACGCTCACCGCCTCAAGACAGGGCGCACACCGGCCCGGCGCAACCTTGTAGCGGCAGAAGCCGTCACAGCCAAAACAGTCCATCGGGCTCGAGACCGGCCGGGGCACCTGCTGGACCTCGGCACAAGCCGGGTCATAGGGGTAGGCATGGCCAAAATCCATGCCGCCGAGCGCGATCACACTCGGTACCCCATAGCGGGCTGCGACATGTCCCGCCGCAGAATCGTTGCCGATGACGAGACGGGCCCCGCGGACCAGCGCGAGGAACTCCACGAGCCCGGTTAAGCCGGAGCGGTTTTGGGCCCGTGGACCCAACGCACGGACAATCGCCTCGCCGAGCGCCGATTCCTGTCCGGTACCGGCCACGACCAACCTCCAGGCCGGCTGCGCGTCAAGCACGCGCCCGGCCAGCGCCACGAACCGCTCAACCGGCCAGCGTTTGAGATCGCGGCTGGCGCCGGGCGCCAGGACAAAATAGGGCGCCGGATGCGGGAGGAGATCTTCCGGAACCTCCGGCCGCAGGGGATTCGCGCCGGCAACAGCAGTCCCACCCAAGACCTCGAGGAGTTTGCGATAGGAGCACTGTTCATGTGCTCCAGGCATCGTGGTGACGAGACGTCGGTAGAGCCGCGGGGTCCACAGACGCTCGATCGCCTGGTGATCCCGATAGACCGCATCGAAACCGAGGGTCTCACCACCCAAGGCGCGCACGATGGCATCGTCGATGATGAAATCGCGAAGATATCCCGCCTGTACGGTGAGCGCGACGGCGTGCTGGCGCAGGGCCCTGAGGGTTCTCCGGCGATAACGCCAGTGGCGTACCAATCGACGGGGGTCGACAGGATCAATGGCACATCCCGGGAAATCGCTCCGCGCCTGCTCGCTCCAGGTGGCGTTCGCGATCAGCCGCACGCGTTGCCCTTGTGCTTCCAGGTGCTTCACGATCGCCAATCCATAAGGCAACCACAGAAAATAATCACCGAGCCGCTTGAGCTGGACGATCGCGACACCCTGCCTCCCGCCTCGGGGTTCTGGCACGCCGGCGAGCACGATCGTGTCGTAAAGGCCAAAGGCCAAAAACTCGGATAGGCGCTTGAATGTCCGGAACGCAATCCGTATCCGCTGCCGGGCAGCCAGTTTACGGCCGTGTGGACGTTTCATGTCGGGGACCGGAGATCAGGATCGGGGCGGGCTGATGCTCCGCGGGCCCGTTCATCGCTCGCCTCGCCGAGGGCGCAACCTGAAGGCGACATGGACAGCGATGACCGACATTTCAGTCAGATATAGCGCACCGACTGCGCCTTCCCACCCGTAGGCCGGAATGAGCCAGAGGGTGAGTGTGACACTGGCCAGCGCACCCACGAGGTAGGCCCAGGCCACGATATCCGTTCGATGGATCGAGACGGCCCGGAAGTTCCCGAAGTTCCGGAGCACCTGGAGCGCGGGCAAAGCGGCCAGGAACCGCAACAACCGCGCCGCCGGTCCGAAACCCTGACCCAGGAGGCGTGGCACAAACGGCGCAGCCCCAAAGAGGAGGCCTCCCCCGACGAGTGCCAGCGCGAAGAGGAACCCGCCCATGAACCGCATCCTACGCCCACCATCGGAAGTTGCGTAGAGGCGAGGCCAGAGGGCTTCCTGGAATGCCGTGAGCGGGAGAATCGCAACATCCACGCCGCGTTGCGCCAGACTGAAGTTGCCGGCGATCCCGTAGCCCACCTCCGCGAGTACGGGCTTGTTGAACTCGTGCTGGAGCCGGAGCGAGAGGCTGCCCAGCGCGAAAGGGATGCTCTGGCGGAAAAGCGGCGAAGCGCGCGTCCGGCCATGCGGACGCACCCGCCGCCAGGTGGCGACGAGTCTCGCGGCGGCATAGAGCAGGCTGGCACCCGCATAAGCCCACATCCATCCGGTCACCCCCGGCTTGTAGAACACGGCATAGAGCCCGAGCGCGGCCACGCGTGCCAGGACGAGTCCCGCCATCGTGGCTCCGTAGTGCCCGATACGGTCGAGCGCCTGCTCGATCCGCGCGAGTAACTCCACGAGCGAGCTGCCCGCCACTTCTCCGAAAACCAGCGCCGCAACGGCTGGCGCCGGGGGGAGATGAGGCAACACGAGAAGCGCCACCGTGAACCCGATCGCACTGAAGCAGAGGACCGCCCATGACCAGAGCCACAAGGCCTCGGCGAGCTGGTTCGGAATCACGTCCGGATGGCGTGATCCATCACGCAACAAGACCCCCTGAAGCCCTAGCCCGGCGAGTGGGGCAAAGAAGGTCGCGACGGCGAGGACGACGATGAAGCGTCCGTAGCCCGCAGCCCCGAGGAGGCGAGCGAGCAAGACGACCAAAACCACCTGTCCCAGCATGCGCAGGAGGAGCCAGGGGAAGAGTCCGGCACTCGATCGGAGGTAGGCCCCAGGCCGCCAGGCTCGCAGACGCGTGAGCGATGGGCGGTTCATACCTGGACGGAAAGCGAGCGAGGGGGTTCAGCCATGCCGGGACATGGACCGTGCGGTGTCTTCAAATGCCCACCCGGGAACCGTGCGACAGAAAAAGGACGCGTTCGAGTCGCGGGTGTCGTATCCCGGCCGATCGAGGTTTGCGAGGAATGCCCAAAATCCATCCGCCGGTCCATGACCCGGCCGGGTGTGACGTCCGGGCAGGAGGTCCTGTAACCGCCCGCGCTTCATCCCGAGCCCGAGGGTCAGGCGCCCGATCACCATCAAGAGCATCTCCGCGAAGCCGGCCACCCGCCACGGCTAGATTCCCGTATGGGTGGTCAGTCTGTCAAGCGTTCAGGGACGCGAGTCCCCACCCGGTGCCCTCGTGTGCCTTGGTGCCTGGGGCTCTGGAGGCGCGCCCCAAGCCACTGGGCCGGGATTCTGGACTCCGTCCCGAAAAGGGACCTGCCGGGAGACGGAATCGAACCGCCGACCGTCGCATTACAAATGCGCTGCTCTACCTGCTGAGCTATCCCGGCACCTCGGACCCGGTCGGGGACCCCGGCCGCGGGACCCCGTCGGTTCACACCGCCATTCTAATGCCAGTGCCGATTCCACGGACAAGCCCGGTCTCGCCTTACGTGCTCACGGCATCCCTGCAAGTGGTCCCTCACGCCGGACTCCCGGGGCAGGAGGTCGCCTCAAGAGGGTGGCCTTTCCAGGAAAGGGACAGCCGGGAGGGCGGACGCCGGGTCGATACCTCGAGCCGGATGCGCAGGGAACGATGCACCCGGATCTCGAGATGCGGGTGGAATCCGGCCCGCA
Organism: Pseudomonadota bacterium; assembly: GCA_021852325.1. Taxonomy (GTDB): domain Bacteria; phylum Pseudomonadota; class Gammaproteobacteria; order JAKAQQ01; family JAKAQQ01; genus JAJZNM01. The sequence goes on along the minus strand of JAJZNM010000067.1, from coordinate 406 downwards.
GCAGCCGGACGCGCCGCTCGAAGGCACCGGCCAGGGCATCGTAGGCGCCAAGCGAAAGCCCCTGGGGATCACGCGCCCGGTGCATCTCGTAGAAACTCCGGATATGCGCGGCCGTAAGCGCCCGGCGAAGCGCATCAACCTGGGCTGGAGTTGATGCGGCGAGATAGACCCGGTACAGCTTCTTGACAACCGGGTGCTCAAGGATTCCCTCGACATGAAGCGCCATCCGGGCTGCGAAGCGCCTTGCGGCGGACGGACTTTTGAAGGGGCTGATCACAAGGCAGGCCAGCGCCCCCTGAGGAACCGGCCTGGGCTCGACGGGCGAAGGAGGCACACGTCTGGGTGGCACGAAATGCACCGGCGGAGCCGCCCTCGGGACGGGAGCCGGTGGCGTGACCGGGCTCCG
>JAJZNM010000014.1:6489-6838 GCA_021852325.1 Pseudomonadota bacterium | reverse complement strand
CAAGGCCACCCCGGGAGAGCCGGGCGAGGACCGCGTGCTCCATCTCGAGCTCAAGATCCTTGCGGATGTGGGCCTCCTCGGCCTGCCCAATGCCGGCAAATCTTCGCTCCTCACGGCCATCTCGGATGCCCGCCCCAAGGTCGGGGATTATCCGTTCACCACGCTCACGCCCAAACTCGGGCGGGTGGAAACGGATTCCGGTCAGGGCTTTTTCGTGGCCGACATTCCCGGGCTCATCGAAGGCGCCGCCGAGGGCCGCGGCCTCGGCATCCAGTTCTTGAAGCATCTCTCGCGTACCCGACTGCTCTTTCATCTCGTCGATCTCAGTCGGGGCCCTTTGGAGACCCTG
>JAJZNM010000014.1:0-6479 GCA_021852325.1 Pseudomonadota bacterium | reverse complement strand
GCCCACGTGGACCTTGACCGTCGCCTCGGTCGTGAGGGCTCCGCCTCCGTGGTCGCCCGTGCCCTCGGCGTCGCCGAAGGTCCGGTCGGTGACCACCCGGAACGACTCCATACGGAAGAAGCCCTGTCGCCAGCCGGTTGCCTCGCGCATGAGCAGCTCGAGGGAGCCGTCGGCGACCTCGAAGTGGTACCCGCTGTGCTCCAGGCTCTTCAGCTTGTCGAGGACGCCGGCGAGCGTCGCCCCGTCGAGATCGAGGCCGAGCTCCTGAAATACGATCCGGAACTGGCACGCCGTCCCGCCTGGCTCGTGCTCAACAAGGTGGATCTGATCGGGCGCGATGAGGCCGAAACCCTCAGGGACGCCATCGCGAAGCTCGACCCCCATCCGGTCCGGCGCCCGATTTTCCTCATCTCGGCGCGGGATGGATCCGGCATCGTCGCCCTGCTCGAAGCCGCCGCAGGCGAACTCAAGAGCCAGCAGTGCGCTCATCCGGCAGGAGGCAGTCCGGCTACAGCTGATGCGCCTGAAAACGGGGAAACGTGACCGGTGGGAGCCCCGTATCAGCGTGGGCTCAGGCGCTGGCCGTCGTTCAGGCGGGATGCGCCGCCAGTTTTTTGAGGTGGCGGTTCAGACGGGATTTGATACGCGCCGCCTGGTTACGGTGGATGAGTCCCTTGCCGGCCGCACGGTCGACGAGTGATGCGGCCTTGCGGTAGGCACCCCGCGAATCCTCGAGGCTTGCATCCGGAGTGGCTTCGCGCACCTGGCGGATCGCGGTCCGAAGGGTGGACCGGGCAGCCTGGTTGCGCACACGGTGGCGCTCGGCCTGGCGGACTCGTTTTTTGGCTTGGCGGGTATTGGCCAACGCAATCTCCGGAAATGGGCGTTCAGCCCGCTATTATCTTCGAGGAGCGCTCCCGCTGCAACTCTTCTTTTCGGGGCACGGGCTCCCTTCCCGCCTCAGCCGGCACATAGGCCAGGTTCGGGGCCAGCCAGCGTTCCGCCACCTCGACCGGCCATCCCTTGCGCCGGGCATAATCTTCAACCTGGTCCCGCTGGATCCGTCCGACCGCGAAATAATGTGCCGCCGGATGGGAGAAATAGAATCCACAAACCGATGCGGCAGGCCACATGGCGTAGTTTTCGGTGAGCTCAAGCCCGATCCGGTCCCCGACACCGAGCACCCGGAACAAGGTTTCCTTTTCGGTATGATCCGGGCAGGCGGGATAGCCCGGTGCCGGCCGGATACCCTGGTAGGCTTCGCGGATGAGCCCTTCGGGATCCACCGACTCATCGCGGGCGTACCCCCAAAACTCCTTCCGGACCCGCTCATGCAACCGTTCGGCCAGTGCTTCGGCAAGCCGGTCGGCCAAGGCCTTCACAAGGATCGCGCCATAATCGTCATGGTCCTTCATGAACGCCTCGACCAGAGGCTCGAGCCCGACACCCGCCGTCACGGCGAAAAGGCCAAGCCAGTCCGCAAGTCCACAACCGGCGGGCGCGATGAAATCCGCGAGCGAACGGTTCGGGCGTCCCGGTGGGCGTTCCTCCTGCTGGCGCAGGAAGTGGAACACCGGGAGCTCGCACTCGGCAAGCCCGGGGATCCGGAGCCGGACATCCTCCGCGGACCGGGATTCCGCGGGATAAAGCCCGAACACCGCCTGGGCCCGGAGACGCTTTTTCTCAACGATCTCGTGAAGGAGCCTCCGGGCATCGTCGAGGAGCTTGTGCGCCTCCCCGCCTTTCACGGGATCCTCGAGGATGCGCGGATAACTCCCTTTGAGCTGCCAGACGTGGAAGAAAGGGGTCCAGTCGATATAGGGGACGAGTTCCTCGAGCGGATAGTCCTCCCAGGAAAGCAGGCCGGGCTGGTTGGGCGCGGGAGGCGACTCGGCCTCCCAGCGGATCGGCGTCCGGTTCCTGCGGGCCTGATCGAGGGTGAGCCAGCGTGTCGAGGACCTTTGCCCGGCGTGGGTCTGGCGGATCCGTTCATATTCCACCCCGATCTCGGAGATGAAGGCATCGGCGTGTTCCCCGAGGAGCGCTCCGGCCACGCCCACGGCTCGCGAGGCGTCTTTCACATGAACCACGGGGGCTTCATAACGCGGAGCGATCTTGAGGGCGGTGTGCGTCCGGGAGGTCGTCGCCCCCCCGATCAAAAGCGGGATCCGGAGCCCCGCATGCTGCATTTCCTCGGCGACCCGGCCCATTTCCTCGAGCGAGGGGGTAATGAGCCCCGACAGGCCCACGAGATGGACCCCCTCGCGCGTGGCCGTCTCGAGGATCGCCCGGACCGGCGTCATGACACCGAGATCGATCACCTCGTAGTTGTTGCAGGCGAGCACCACCCCGACGATGTTTTTCCCGATGTCGTGGACATCGCCCTTGACGGTCGCGAGGAGCACCTTTCCCTGGCTTTGGCTTCTACCGCTCTTTTCCTGTTCGATGAACGGAATGAGGTAGGCCACCGCCTTCTTCATGACCCGGGCGGATTTCACCACCTGGGGCAGGAACATCTTCCCGCTTCCGAAGAGGTCTCCCACGAGGTTCATCCCCTCCATGAGCGGACCTTCGATCACGTCGAGCGCACGGGCCGAGGCGCGGCGGACTTCCTCCACATCGGCTTCGATGCCCTCGGCGATCCCCTGGACGAGCGCATGCGTGAGCCGCTCGCGGACCGGCAGGTCCCGCCAGGCAGGCACCGGGTCCTTGACGTCGCGGTGGGGGTCAATGTTTTGCGCCCACTCGACCAGGCGCTCGGACGCATCCGCCCGCCGGTTGAGCACGAGATCCTCGACTCGTTCGCGCAGGGGCGCCGGGATTTCTTCGTATACCGCGAGCTGACCCGCATTCACAATCCCGAGGTCGAGACCGGCTCGAATCGCGTGATACAGGAACACCGCATGGATCGCTTCCCGCAGTCGGGGATGGCCCCGGAATGAGAACGAAACATTGCTCACCCCCCCCGAAGTCAACACCCCGGGCAGGCGCCGCTTGATTTCCGACACCGACTCGAAGAAATCGAGCGCATAGCGGTCATGTGCTTCGATCCCCGTGCCGATTGCGAAGATGTTGGGATCGAGGATGATGTCCTCGAGCGGAAAGCCCAACCGGTCGACGAGGAGCCGAACCGCCCGTTCGCAGACCGCGACCCGCCGCTCGACCGTATCCGCCTGGCCGCGCTCGTCAAATGCCATGACCACGATGGCCGCGCCGTAGCGCCGGGCCAGACGCGCATGCTCCAGAAACGGTTCCTCGCCCTCCTTGAGGCTCAGCGAGTTGATCACGGGCTTCCCCTGCACATTCCGGAGTCCGGCCTCGATGATGGACCACCTCGATGAATCGATCATGACCGGAACCCGGGCGATGTCGGGCTCGGTGGCCAGCCGGCGGAGGAACCGGGTCATGGCGGCCTCGCCATCGAGGAGTGCCTCATCCATGTTGATGTCGAGGATCTGCGCACCGTTTTCAACCTGCTCGCGCGCCACCGCGAGCGCCGATTCGTCGTCACCCGTCAGGATCCACTTCTTGAACTTTGACGACCCGGTCACATTGGTCCTTTCTCCGACATTGACGAAGAGGCTCGGAGGCCCGATGTTCAGGGGTTCGAGTCCCGCGAGGCGGCAGCGGGGCTCGATCCGGGGCACCATCCGCGGGGCGTGTTGCCGGCACCCGGCCACCAGGGCGGCGATGTGCGCCGGGGTCGTTCCGCAACAGCCACCGACGATATTCACCCAGCCCCGCCCGGCCCAATCGGCCATTTCCCGTGCCATCGCTTCCGGGGATTCGTCATAGCCGCCAAATGCGTTGGGTAGTCCTGCATTCGGATGGACACTCACGAGGCAATCCGCGATCCGGGAGAGCTCCTCCACATAGGGCCGGAGCTCCGAAGGACCCAGGGCACAGTTCAGCCCGACACTCAGGGGCTCTACATGGCGAACCGAGTTCCAGAAAGCCTCGACCGTCTGCCCGGAGAGGGTCCGGCCCGAGCGGTCCGTGATCGTGGCCGAGATCATGATGGGCGTCCGGTGGCCGTCTTGGGCAAAGCGGGATTCGAGGGCAAACAGGGCGGCCTTGCAGTTCAGCGTGTCAAAGACTGTCTCCACCATGATGAGGTGCGCCCCGCCTTCGATCAGGCCGTCGATCGCCTCAGCATAGGCGCGGACCAGGATCTCGAAATCGGTGGCTCGTGCGCCGGGGTCTCCCACATCGGCCGACATCGAGGCCATGCGGTTGGTCGGCCCGAGAATGCCCACCACAAAGCGTGGCTGGTGGGGAGTCTTTCGGGTCCAGCGATCCGCCTCCTCGCGCGCGAGCCGCGCACCTTCCCGATTGAGTTCACGCACCAAGGAACCGGTTCCGTAGTCACCTTGGGCAATGACCGTCGAGTTGAAGGTATTGGTTTCGATGAGATCGGAACCGGCCTCGAGATAGGAGGCATGGATCTGGCGGATGAGATCGGGACGGGTCAGCGTGAGGAGATCGTTGTTGCCTTTGAGTTCGTGGGGATGATCCTGGCAACGATTTCCCCGGAAATCAGCCTCCCCGAGCCTTTGTGCCTGGATTTCGGTTCCCATCGCTCCATCCAGGATCAGGATCCGCTCGGCGCAGCGGGCCCGAATGAGATCCCCGACATCCATGCTCAAACCCGGAGGTCCGGAGGCGCCTTAGGGGCGATCCGGGGGGCCGATTCGACGATTCCGAGAAAGCGACAAATCGCCCGCGTGAGTTCGGGACGGTTGAGCGTGTAGAAGTGGAGGGACTCGACTCCCTCCCGCTGGAGCGATTGGCAGAGACTCGCCGTAACCTGCGCACCCACAAGCTTTCCAGTCTCCGGATCGTGGTCGAGGCCCGCAAAAAGTTCCCGGAGCCACGAAGGGACCTGCGCCCCGCATCGGGCGCTGATCCGGCCGAGTTGCGCAAAATCAGAGACGGGCAGAATCCCGGGGACGATCGGCATGCGGATGCCCGATCTCCGGGCCTCATCCCGGAAGCGGAAGTAGATGGCCGGATCAAAAAAATACTGGGTGATCGCCCGCACGGCGCCGGCGTCTTCCTTGCGCTTCAGATTTTCGATTTCAGCCTTGATCCCGGGCGTCTCCGGGTGGCCTTCCGGATGGGCGGCGACACTGACCTCGAAGTCGGCGAAGGAGCGGATGCCGGAAACGAGATCGGCGGCATGGGCATAGCCTTGGGGGTGCGGGGCAAAAGAGCCCTGCCCCTCAGGTGGATCACCGCGCAAAGCCACAATATGGCGGATGCCGGAATCCCGGTAGCGGCGGAGGATCATCTGGATGTCGTTCCGGCTCGCGCCGACACAAGTGAGATGGGCGGCCGGTGTGAGCGAAGTTTGCCGGCGTATGGCCGTCACGATGTCGTGCGTACGCATGCGGGTGGACCCGGCTGCCCCGTAGGTCACTGACACAAAATCCGGAGCGAGCGGCGCGAGACACTCGAGCGCATGCCAGAGCGCCCGTTCGAGCCTCTGGGTACCCGGGGGGAAAAACTCAAATGAGACCCGAAGTCCTTGCGACCGCTCGGTCCCCCTCTCAAATCGGTTCACGACCGTACCTCCCAAGGTACCGGTCCCGATCGGGACCCCATCCTGGATCGCCCCGGCTGGCCGGCATGGATCCGGGTGGCTCGACAGGCATCGCCTGATCGGGCCGCCACAAAAAAACCCGCTCAGCTTTGGCTCAGCAGGTTCCTGGGGGGTCCCCCGCTTTAGCCGTATTTCTAGAGCGCCCGCAAGCTGAGTATCAAATCGGCGCTATCGTGTCCAGTGTACTGCCCAGGCCGGATTTGTCAAGGCCCAGTCTCTGTCTGTTGTATAGCATTCCCTAATCGCGATACCGTCATGGAAGGGGATTCCCTGCAGCAACAGCCCGATCCGGCCGGCACCCCAAATCCGGCACCACGATGATTTGGCCGCTTCGATGAGCGTGAATGCGAGATGCGCCGCGCGGTCTTTCACGCGCTGCTCAACAGCATTGGGGTAGCCTGATCTTTGAACCCCTGGATAAGATCGCCACGGCCCAAAGCGACCACGAGGCCGCCGAGGTGCTCAACAGCGTCCGGGGTTGAGGTCCAACAGCCGTGCGGGTACCTGCCGGCTTCAGACCTATCCCCGATGGAGCCAGGATGAGACCCAGAATGGGAGTGAGCCGCCGATATCAAAAAACGAATGGATCAGGATCGCGGGGATCAGGCTCCCCGTCCGTTCACGGTAGATTCCGGCGACAAGCCCCAGGATTCCGGCCAGGAACATGACAACGAGGGTGATCGGTCCGAGGCTCGGCCACAAGACGACATGCATCGCTGCAAAAAAGATCGAGGCTGCAAGCACCGGAACGCTCACTCCCCACTTCCCGAGAGGCATGCGGCAGGATGCGAAGGGGGCAAGCCAGCTCTGCAGCAATCCTCGGGTAAAAATCTCCTCACAGACGCTTGCATAAATCCAGATGGTGAGGATGACGGCC
>JAJZNM010000129.1 GCA_021852325.1 Pseudomonadota bacterium | reverse complement strand
CGCGAGCCCGGCGGTCATTACCATCGCGGCCGTCATGGTCGTGAGTCGCGCGCTCTGGAGCGCGGGCATCATCGATGCGATGAGTCACCTCATCATGCGACATGTGAAGCGCCCGAAACTCCAGTTTATGGCGCTGACCGGCCTGCTCAGCCTGTGTTCGACCGTGATCAGCGACGTCGGTGCCCTGTCCGTCTTCCTGCCCATCGCCGTGCAGGTCTCCAAACGGCAGTCACGCCCGCTGGGACCGGTGCTGATGCCGCTGGCGTTCAGTGCGATCCTGGGCGGGATTGTGACCCTGACGGGAACCTCGCCCAACATCCTGATCTCGAGTTATCGCGCGGAGGTGACGGGGCATCCCTTTGGATTCTTTGCGTTCACGCCGGTTGGCGGGGTCGTCGCCATCTCGGGACTCTTGTTTCTCTGGGCGTTCTCGACCCTGTTTTTGCCGCGGCACCTCCGTCAAGCGAAGCCCGACGAATCCGAAAGTACCTCGTACTCCACGGAAGTCGTGATCCCGACCGATTCACCTTTTGTCGACCGAGCGCTCGGAGAACTGCACGAAGCCATCGATCTCGACTTTGCGGTGGCGGGTGTGATCCGTGAGGAAGCGCGCAAGCCGGCCAACCGTTACTTCCGGCTGCGTGCGGGCGATATCCTCTTGGTCCAGGCCGCACCGGAGGAGCTCAAGGCATTCCTGGATGCATCGAAGATGGAGCTTCTCGAGCGCAAGGATGTTGCCGAGAGATTCCAGCGGTCGGACGAAATGGGTCTGGAACAGGTGATCCTGCGTCCCGAATCCGCCCTCGTCGGGCAAAGCGCACAGTCCCTGAACCTGCGCCGGCGCTACGGTGTCAACCTGCTCGCGATTTCCCGTCAAGGGGGCCGGGTGACCGCGCGCCTCAGTGCTGTCCGGCTCCTCGCCGGCGATGTCCTATTGCTTCATGGCGACCGGCAGGTACTCGCGGAGCTGATCGGCCACTTCCGGCTGGTTCCACTGGCCAGTGCTGACACGCGTCTCGTCAAGCCCACGCGGATCGTCTCCGCACTCAGCATCTTTGCGCTAGCGGTCGCGGTCGTGGTTTTGGGCTGGGTGCCGGTCGATGTCAGTTTCGTGGCGGCAGCCGTGCTGATGGTGCTGTTCGGCTACCTGTCCCTGCGCGAGCTTTATGAAAGCCTGGAACTTCCCATCCTGGTCCTCCTCGGTGCCTTCATCTCCATCGGTGCCGCATTCCAAAGCACCGGAGACGCCGCCCGGATTGCGCATCTCGTGCTCGTACTCGGCGAGAGCTGGCCCGTCGCTGCCATCGTGGACCTCTTGATGGTGATCACCCTCGGGTTCAGCAATTTCGTGAACAACGCGGCCACCGCGGTGATTTTTGCGCCGATCGCGATCAGCGTGGCACACGGTCTCCGGATCTCGCCGGATCCGCTCCTCATGGCCGTCGCCTTGGGGAGCTGCCTGCCCTTTCTCACGCCCGTCGGTCACCAGTGTAATGCCCTGGTCCTGAACTCGGGAGGTTACCGTTTTGGGGATTACTGGAAACTAGGGCTTCCACTTAGCCTCTTCCTGGTTTTGGTCGCGGTCCCCATGATCCTCTGGGTATGGCCAGCCCGGCCCTGAAACGGGAAGGATTCCCGTCTGTCCAGGAACCACGCGGAGGCCCGTTGCGGGATTAGGATTCTCTCGTGCCGAGATCACGGTAGAAGTCGGATGTGTATTGCGAGGCGATCACCTGGATGTCCCACCGCTCGGTCGAGGCCTGTGCGGATCCACCGAGACGTCTGCAAAGGTCGGGTGCGGCCATGAGTCTCGAAACGGCCTGAGCCAGTGCCTCGGGATCCAGGGGAGGGATCAGGATGCCGGTTTTGCCATCTTCGATGATCTCGGGTATCGCACCCGCGGCACAGGCGATCACGGGCAGACCGAAGGTCATGGCCTCGATCACGGTCATCCCGAAAGACTCGAGATGGGACGGGAAGACAAAGATGTCCATGGCCGCAAAATGCACTCTTGGATCCAGGCTTTCCCCCGTGAAACGGACCGTGTCCGCGAGTCCGAGTTGACGCCTGAGCGTTTCGATTTCACGGAAAAAGCGCTGCTCGACACGTTCAGGTCCCGCAGCGCCTGCGACGAGCCCCTGGATGGATGGGTGCCCGGTCCGGAGGGCCTGCATGGCGAGGAGATATTCACGGTGCCCTTTGAGCCGGGTGATGCGGCCGAGCATGCCGATGACGATCCGGTCCGGATCGAGCCCGAGCTGGCTTTTGGCTTCCTCGGCGCTCATCGGGCGGATCGTGAAGTGTCGGCGCTGGATCCCGGGCGGCAGGATGCGTACCCGGTCTCTAGGCACCGGAAGATGTTCGTGGATGGCACGGGCCACATATCCGGAAATTGCATAAACGCGCCGGATCTGGTGATAGAACAGACGGTTCAGGACGCCGCGACGGGTATGTTTGAGTCCCATGTGCCGCGTGAGATAGAGGAGCCCCCGGCTTTTGGCGACCCAGAGCATGATGGACATCAGCCTGAGGCTCGGGCTGTCATGCACGTGGATGATGTCGGGCTGCTCGCGCCGGATCCAGCCAGCCAGTCGCACGAGGTCCCTGATGCGCAAAAATCCGCGATGGGCGTGGGGCAAGACCGCGAGTCCATGGGCACGGGCTTCGCGTTCGAGGCGGCTGCCGACCGGCAGATACAGGGTCACCCGATGGCCCTGTGCCCGCCAGACGGCCGAGAGCCAGACAACCTCCCGTTCGAGCCCGCCCCAGGAGCGTGAATCGCATGCGACGAGGATGCCAAGGGGCAGGATCCCCCCGTGCGGCGGGCAGGTCTCTGGATCGGGATCTGCGGATGGATTCGTGGCAGTCATCCTGCTGGGCTGTCATGGGCCGTATCCGCCCGGGCAGAGGCGCCAGTCTCGCCTCAACACAATGATTGTAAGCTCGGGAACGGACTCGCGTGAGGAGGCCCGGGCTTGCGATGCCAGACCGGACGGGCGGGAGGGGATCCGGCAGTCTTGAGCACGAAGCGGGTTTTCTGGTTTAAGATTCAGACCGTGGATGTCGCGCACGCTTCGCAGCGAATGCTGCTTGGGATCGCGTGACCTCGATCAGCCCATAGTCCCAACGAGGGAATGCACGATGATGATTACCACGACAGAGCAGGTTCCCGGATACCGTGTGCGCGAAGTGAAAGGTCAGGTCTTTGGTGTCGTCGTCCGCAGTCGTGGGCTTGGCGGCAACCTCGTGGCGAGCCTCCGATCCTTGGTCGGTGGTGAAATCAAGGAATATACCGAGATGCTCGAGGAGGCCCGGCGCCATGCCACCGACCGGATGGTGAAGAATGCGAGCCTGATGGAAGCGAATGGCGTGGTGATGATGCGGTTTGATTCTTCGGAAATCGGCCAGACCATGAGCGAGATCGTGGCTTATGGAACGGCGGTCGTGCTCGAGAAAATCTCCTGAACCATGTTGCGCGCGCTGCTCGTGGCGTTCGCAGCCATCCTCGTGGTCGTGGGAGCCGCACTGTTCCTCACGTACGCCTGGCCGGGAGGGATCACAATCCTCGCCGCAGGCGGTATCGTCGCCCTCGCCCTGGTTCTCGAGCGCTGGCGCTATCGGCCGACGTCCGCTAGGCCGGATCCGGCCTGGCAACAGACGGGCGAGCGTTTCACAGGGTCTCCAGGGGAGGGGACCGTCGAAGTCTACGATGACCCCGCGACCGGTGAGCGCCACTATGTCGCGGGCGGTCCAAAGCCGCCCCGGGATTGATCGCCGGGTCCCGGGACGGATTTTCAGAAAGGCGGGATCATGTAACCGCCAAGGTTTGGGAACTTTTCTCATCATCCATGGTCCAATACGAGTCGACCTTGTCGATAACCCGAACTACAGTGGAGCCTCTCATGAAAAAAATCCTCCTCCCTATCCTCCTCGGTACAGCATTCCTGACGGTTGCCGTACCCGCCTGGGCCACCTGGTCAAAGGGTCCCTTTCGTCACCTGACCTTTCGGAACATCGGACCCGCCGTGGCGGGCGGTCGCGTGACCAGTGTGGTCGGGGTTCCCGGAAACCGGAATCTCTACTATGTCGGCACGGCCGGCGGCGGAGTCTGGAAAACGACCAATGGCGGGGACAGCTGGCGAAACGTTTTCGACCATGAGCCCACCATGTCGATCGGCGCGGTCGCGCTGGATCCCGGACACCCGGACTGGGTCTGGGTCGGAACCGGAGAGGCGAATCCCCGAAACGACATGCTGAATGGGGCTGGCGTTTATTTCTCGCCGGATGGCGGGAGGACCTGGGAGAACATGGGCCTGAACCAGGCGGGCCAGATCGGGGCCATCGCGGTGAATCCGGATGATCCAAGCAATGTGTTTGTCTGTGCTCTGGGAGATGTCTGGAAAAGAGGGCCTGAGCGTGGGGTTTTCATGACCCGTGATGGCGGCCGGACCTGGAACAAGGTGCTTTACCTCAACTCCCATACGGGTTGCTCGGACATCGCCTTCCAGCCGGGAAACCCGAAAGTCCTGATTGCCGGGATGTGGCCGCTCCAGCGCTATCCCTGGCTCCTCGTGAGTGGCGGACGCTCCGGTGGACTCTACCGGTCTCTGGACGGCGGGAACACCTGGAAGAAACTGTCCCACGGCCTACCCCAGGGCCCGATCGGCCGTTCCGCGGTGGCTTTTGCGCCGAGCCAGCCCGAAACCGTTTATGCCGTGATCCAGGCCAAGGGGGGTGTGCTCTGGGCCTCCCACGATGGTGGGTCACACTGGCAGCTCGTGAGTGACAACCACAACGACGATGTCCGTCCATTCTACTTCACCGATCTTGCGGTCATGCCCAACAATCCGGAACGCCTGTTCATGCTGTCCATGAAACTCATGGAAAGCACGGATGGCGGCAGGACCTCCTTCTATGCGGACCCGGGTGTGCACGTGGACCATCATGCAATCTGGATCGACCCGCATGACCCTGACCGCATCATCCAGGGCAACGATGGCGGAGTCTACCTTTCGACCAATGGCGGGAAACACTGGCGGTTCCTCGGCAACCTGCCCATTGAGCAGTTCTACCAGGTGGCGGTGGCCGACCGCGTGATGCCCTTCCTCGTCTGCGGCGGGCTCCAGGACAACAATGCCTGGTGCGGCGCCTCAAGCGATTACCGGCGCGGTGGCGTCGTGGGTGCGCAGGACTGGTTCCAGATCTCGGGCGGTGATGGCCAGTATGTCGTGCCCGCGCCGAGCGACCCGAACATCATTTACGCCACGACGGATGATGGCGATCTCACCCGTTTCAACCGGGTGACCCGCCGTGCACGCAGCATCAATCCCTACCTCCGCGACATCCTGACCGGGGACATCCTTTCAGGCAAGGTGCTTGCCAAGCAGAAGTATCGCTTCGACTGGACCTCCCCGATCGCGGTCTCCCCGACGGATCCGAACAGCATCTACATCGGTGCCGACGTCGTGTTCCACAGCCTGGACGGTGGTCGTCACTGGACCGTGATCAGTCCTGATCTCACCCGTGACGTCAAAGCCAAGCAGGGCCCGACCGGCGGACCCGTGACCAAGGATCTTTCGGGTGCCGAGACCTACGACACGATCCAGTCGATCACGCTGGCACCGACCAACTCCCACGTCATCTGGGTCGGAACGGATGACGGGTGGGTCTGGGTCACGCGCGATGGAGGGACACACTGGTCGAAGGTCACCCCCTCCGGGGCTCCGAAGTGGGCACGCGTCTACCATGTCACCGTTTCCCCGTTCCATGCCGGAACGGCCTTTGCCGCGTTCGATGCGCATGAGCTCGGCAATAACCATCCCTATGTTTTCAAGACCGTCAACTACGGGCAGAGCTGGCACCGCATCACCCACGGGCTGCCGGACACCTCAGTGCTCGTGGTACGCCAGGATCCGAATGACGCCAGTTTGCTCATGGCAGGGACCATGCGAGGCCTTTATTACTCGCAAAATGGGGGGCGGTTGTGGAAGCCGCTCCATGCCAACCTGACGAGCGCTGCTGTTTTCGACCTCCAGTTCGTGAAGCCCCTCCACAGCCTCGTCTTGGCCACGCATGGCCGGGGGATGTGGATTCTCGACGATCTCCGCCCGATTGAGGAACTGACGTCGGCGGTCGCCCGGGAACCGTTCCATCTGTTCCACGCGTCGAACGGTTATATCCTCTACGCCAGCCACACGAACGGAGTCGGGCCGAGCCACTTCCGCGGGCCCAACGCGCCAACAGGGGTAGTCGTGAGTTACTACCTCAAGAAGGCACTCACGCCCACTCCGAAAGATCGGATGCGCCATGAGACCCCGGTCAAGATCGTGATCAGGGACCGTACTGGCCAGAAAATCGATACCCTCTGGGGCACGTCCCGGGCTGGAGTCAATGAAGTCGTCTGGAATCTCATCTACCGCGGGCCGACCAAGCTCGACCTCATGCCCCAGACGCGCGGTGGATTCTTTGGCGGAAGCTTCGGTCCGCGCGTCGTGCCAGGAACCTACCGCGTCACAGTCACGGCGCTCGGAAAGACGGAGGCCGCCACAGCACAGGTGCTCCCGGATCCGCGCTATTCCGTGCCGCTCTCGACCTACCGGGCCAACACACAGGCCGGGCTTGAGATGCGCTCGAACCTGTCTGCACTCAATACCGTTCTCAATCGGACCCATGCGATCGAGGTCGGACTTGCGGCCGTGATGCGTCGCGCCCACACGGATGCGGCCTTCCGTCATGCACATTCGGCGCTGATCCAGCAGGCGGTGGCGCTCAACAAAACGCTGGTCAAGTTCGAGGCCCCGCTCTGGAATGCCAAGACCCAGCACACGGTATCGGAGGATTTCCTCCGTCACTACACCCGTTTCCACATGCACGTCGCA
>JAJZNM010000171.1 GCA_021852325.1 Pseudomonadota bacterium | reverse complement strand
GTTTCAACCCCCAGCATGCGGCTGCGCCTGCCGTGCTAGTCGGGTGCCCGCACGAGCGTTGATTTCAGGCCCAGCCTGCGAGTGCGTCTGGCGTTCCGGATTTTCGAGCCCTCCTCGTCTGGCATCTCATCCTCTCCACGGCATTCAGGCGCTGCATTCACCCAGGATCCCAAAGAGAGAGGAGCCAGCCGGTCCACAATCGCCTGGTCGATTCCGGCGAGTTGCTCATCGATGGCCCGCTCGGGACCAGCCTTTTCAGAGCGGCGGTATTCGGGATCCGGGTTCCGGCCCCGGACCGCCGCAAGGACTTCAGACACTGGAATATCCGAGAGCGCGCGTGCCGGTACGAGTGTCGGAGGATCCCCTCCGGTCGTAAGAACGAGGCCATGATCCTGGAAGCGGTCGAGAAACCATTGCAGGACATCCGGTGGCAGAAAGAGCCGTTTGCAGAGTTTCTGGAGCGTCCAGAGCGGCTCCCGGTTCTGGTAGGCCTGGGCCACGAGATACATGAAGAGCAGTCCATTGCGCTCGAGTTCCCGGTGTGTCAATGGATACCGCAGGTCATGCAGGCGCAGCGCCGCCGGATTTTGTGCGAGAAAGCTGATTTCGACACCAATCAGGAAAATGAGCCAGCTGAGATAGAGCCAGATCATGAACAGGAGAAGCAGCGCAAATCCGGAATAGATGGCGGTATAGCCCGTCATCGTGGAGGCGAACTGTGCAAAGCCCCAGCCCACCCCTTCCCAGAGGAGCCCGGCCAGAACTGCGCCAAGCAGCGCACTGCGCAGGCGCACCCGGGTATTCGGCATGAACACGTAAAGAAACGTGAATGCGCTGACGATGAGGAGGTACGGCGCCACGCGGATGCCCGTGAGATAGAGCGCCCCGAAGGGCTGGATCGCGAGGAGCGCGTGAGTCCACCGGCTGTCCATGACGCCAGCGGTCATGCCCAGTGCGGCAAGAACCAGGATGGGTCCCACGAGGAGAACGGACAAGTAGTCACTGAAACGGCTGAGCAGGGTGCGGGGCTTCTGGATGCGCCAGATGTGATTGCAGGCCGATTCAACTTTCTGCATCAGGGAGACGGCGGTATAGAGGAGAAGCACGAGCCCGAGGGATCCGAGCACACTCGCGTGGACACGATGAATGAAAGACAGGATGTGCTGGGCCACGATGATGCCACGGCTCCCCATCGGAGCGAGGAAACGCAGCAGGAAGGGCAGGACCACATTGTGCCAGCCAAAGCCCTTGAGGACGGAAAGGGTGATGGCGATCAGCGGGACCAGGGACAGGAAGGTCGTATACACGAGGCTCATGGCGCGCAGGTTGATCTGGGAGCTCACATACTCCCGGGCGAGCGCGCGGCACCAATGCCAGATCTGCTGCAAGACGAAGACGACCCGGCGGATGGCGCGGACCAGGGTGTGGAATGCCAGTCGCCGGCGGACCCGGATCCTCATGCCCATGTCGTGCACCGCCTTCAAGTTCCAGTGAGGCAAGGATAGCAAAAAACAGCCCGGGCCAGTTCACCCCCGTGGTGCGCCCGGCGGGGCTCCAGGATGGCACCGGATGCCTCTGCCCAGCGGGCCAACGGTACAATGACGGTGCGTGGAGCTGTGCTCCGCCATCCCCCGCAGCCATGACCCGGACCCCTGAGCGCATCGTCTGCCTGACCGAAGAAACCACCGAAACCCTCTATCTCTTCGGCGAAGAGCACCGTATTGTCGGCATTTCCGGCTTTACGGTCCGTCCGAAACGCGCACGCGCCGAGAAACCCAGGGTCTCCGCATTCACCAGCGCGAAGATCGACCGCATCCTCGCACTCGAACCCGATCTCGTCCTCGGATTCTCGGACCTCCAGGCCCCGATCGCCGATCAGCTCGTCCGTTCCGGCCTCGAAGTGCACATCTTCAACCAGCGTGACGTGGCTGGCATCCTGCGCATGATCGAAACCCTGGGCGCACTCGTCCGTTGTCCCGATCGAGCCGTGCGGCTCATCCAGGATCTCGAATCCCGTCTCCAGGAGATCCGGCACACCGCCGAAGACTGGCCCTGCCATCCCCGCGTGTATTTCGAGGAATGGGACGCGCCTCTGATTTCAGGCATCGGCTGGGTATCGGAGCTCATCGAGATCGCAGGGGGGATCGACTGCTTCCGGGACCAGGCACACGAACCGCTGGCCAAAAACCGCATCATCGCGGATCCCGCCCGGGTGGTCCAGGCGAATCCGGATCTCATCCTGGCCTCCTGGTGCGGGAAAAAGTTCCGGCCCGAAAGGCTCTGTGCCCGCCCCGGGTTCGAGGGGATCCGTGCCGTCCAGACCGGGTCGGTTTACGAAGTGCCTTCGAGCGAA
Organism: Pseudomonadota bacterium; assembly: GCA_021852325.1. Lineage (GTDB taxonomy): Bacteria > Pseudomonadota > Gammaproteobacteria > JAKAQQ01 > JAKAQQ01 > JAJZNM01. Next base: position 4,543 of record JAJZNM010000171.1, on the reverse strand, counting down.
ATCCTGCAACCGGGACCGGCCGCGCTGACGGATGGGGTGATGCGTCTGCATACCCTGATCGGTCGGTGGGTGGAGCGCTTTTCCTGAGCCGCCCAGCGATTCAGCAACCCGTGGCTCGAGGAGCCTCGAGTGCCTGCTGGGCGAGGCGACGCCGTTCATCCGGACGGGTGACCACCGCATGGAACCGGATCCGGTCCGGTGCCACCTCGCGTTCGATGAGGCCCCCGAGCCACAACCGGTTGAGATGGGCAAGCGTCTCCCCGAATGCAAAACCGATCTCGTGACGGTCCAGCTTTCGGTCGAACAGGACCGGGATGAGATCGGCTGCCGTCTTGGAAACGCCCGACAAGGCCTCGAGCAGCCTTTCGAGACGCTCACCATGATGCGCCAAGAGTTCCTCGATCCGGGCCCGGGCACCCCGGAAGGGCCGTCCATGGGAGGGCAGCACGAGCACCTCGTCCGGCAGATCCCCAAGCTGCCCCAGGGTCTTGAGGTAGGCGGCGAGCGGATCACCCTCAGGTTCCAGGGTGAAGACGGAGATGTTGCTCGAAATCCGTGGCAACAACAGATCTCCACCGATGAAGACCCGTCTCTCCGGAGACCAGAACGCGGCATGCTCGGGACTGTGCCCGCCACCCACCCGAACCTCCCAGGTGCCGCCCATCCGGATGTGCTGGCCCGCTTCGAGCCGCTCGATCGTCAGTGGCAGGCCCGGTACCGTCTCGACGTAAAACTGGGCCCGGCTCTCCAGGGCCTCGAGTTCCCGTCGCGAGCCACCGTGCCGCGCATAAAAACTCCGGATCGAATCCCGGTCCGCGGGAGCCATCCGGCCCTGGATCAGCCGCGCACTGAGATATTCCCCGAGTGTCATGGCCAATGGCGCCCGGCAGCGATCACAGAGCCAGCGTGCGAGCCCCACGTGGTCGGGGTGGAGGTGGGTCGCCATCACCCGTCGGACCATCACGCCCGCAAAACGGCCATCGAGGAGCGTGGTCCAGGCCTCGCGTGTCGCTGGGGTATCCATGCCGGTATCGATGATCGTGAGGCCCTGACCATCCTCGATCAGCCAGAGATTGACATGATTGAGCGCGAGCGCAAGCGGCATCCGGATCCAGTAGAGTCCTGGACCGATCTCCGCGGGGACCCCCGGCATGGGGGGCTCCCTCTCGAGGAACTCAATCGGCATCGGTGCGCGTGTATAACGGACCCCCGGGATCTCAGGATCCCGGGGTGAGCCCGAGGAGACCCGGCAGGTCCCGCCGGGGCGGCACGCCGCTCGTGAGATGCAGTCCGCCGTGAGCCCCCCGCACGATGATCGCCGGGGTTCCCCGGAATCCGAGCCAGCTGAACAGGAGTGTGGCATTCCGGATCTTGGCAAACGTCTGGGCGTCGATCTGGCTGCGGTTGAGTGGCGCGAGTCCACCCTGTGCGTAGGCCTGTTCCATCTGGTTGTAGGCCCGCTCCGGATTCCGGCTCTGCAGGATGCGTGCGGCCTTGCCGAGACTCGATGGGGCAAGCACTGCAACCAGGAGATAACGCACCTGGAGACCTTCCTTGAAATAGGGTTGCACCCATTCCCAGAAGTGGTGGCAATAGACGCAATTCGGGTCGACCAGGGCGTAGACAATCGTGCGCGGATGCTTCGCGCCTTCGGCGATGAAGGGTGAGGCGGCCAGCCGGTTCCAGACGCCACCCCGGACGAGATATTGGTCGATGAAATGCCCCGAGAGGTTTTGCCCCTCAGCGCTGACCAGGCGTCCGAACAGGATGGCCCTCCCGCCACCCACCGTATAGACCACGGCGCGGTGCATGCCCGACTGAATCACATAGCCTTCGACCCCGACACCCGTCGCGAAGCGCCGTACGATCTTCACGCCCATCTTCTGGAAGAGCTGGTGCGTCGCAGCACTCGGCCCGTGTGCAGAGGCGGGAGGAGCAGCCAGGACGATCCCCCATCCGAGGACCAGGACCAGACTGGTCGCGTAGCGGACTTTCGACAATCCGAACATCATGCCGTTCACCGGATCCAGGAGTCTTCCTACAGTATACGGGAGTCAACCGGGCGAGCGTCTCCTTTGGCTGCATACGACCCTTCGCCGGGGCACAGGGAGAGGGCCCGAATGATCAGTAACCGACCGCCAATCCGTCCGCGCGCGAATCGGAACCCGCCACAAAACCACCTCCGGGCAGCCTCAAAACAATCTGCGCACGGCCGAATCCGAAACCCGAATCCGTGCGGATCACCTCATGCCCGGCTGCCGCGAGCGTCTCGGCCGCCTCGGGCGGGAAATCGGGCTCGATCGCGACGTGCAACCCCCCGTCCCATCGCCAGCGCGGCTCGTCGACGGCGCTCTGGGGATCGAGGCCCCGATCGACCAGGGCCTGGATGATCTGGAGATGACCTTGGGGCTGCATGAATCCCCCCATGACGCCGAAGGGTCCGAGGAGTCCGGCCTCGGACACGAGGAATCCGGGCATAAGCGTGTGATAGCTGCGGCGGAGGGGGCCGATCCGGTTGGGACTCCCCTCCATCCGGGGTCCAAAGCAAAGCGCGCGGTTGGACAGTGCGATCCCGGTTCCCGGAACCACGACGCCGGAACCGAAACCCATGTAGTTCGACTGGATCAGGCTCACCATGAGGCCCGAGCAGTCCGCACACGCGAGATAGACGGTCCCGCCGAGGAAGGGGGACGCGGGATCAAAGCGGCGAGGTGCCCGGCCAAGCGCCCTGCGGCGCCGGGCGAGCGCCTCGGGTTCCAGAAGACCCCGGGCCGAATCCGAATCGGCGGGATCCCCGACCCGCTCCAGCGCATCCTCGAAGGCGAGCTTGATGGCCTCGATACTCTCGTGTAGCGTCGCTGCGGAATCCTCCCCCGCGGGTGATGGCTCGAGAAGACCCAACGCCTCGAGTGCGACCACACCCTGGCTATTCGGGGGCAGTTCATGGATGGTGTGATCGTGATACACAATCGACCAGGGGGTGACCCACTCGCTCCGGTGTCCGGCGAGATCCTCCCCGCGGAGCCATCCACCTTCGGCATGTGCCGCTTGATCGATCTGGTGTGCGATCGTGCCCTCATAAAAATCCCGCGCGTGACTGTCCGCGATCCGTTCGAGCGTACGGGCGAGATCCGCCGATTGCCAGAAGGCACCCGGGCGGGGGCGGAATCCTCCCGGCAGAAAGGTCCTCTGCCACGCCTGGAACGAAGGGCCCTGGAAGCGCTCGGCGGCGCGCTCCCAGAAATGGGCCACCACGGGCGATAGCGGGTATCCCTGCTCTGCATAGGCGATGGCGGGCCCAAACAGGCGTGCGAAGGGCAGATGGCCGAAACGCGCATGGAGATCCGCCCAGGCGCGCGGCGCACCCGGGGTCATGACCGGCAACCAGCCGGATTCGGGCAATGGCGCCTTCCGCTCCGGATCGAAGGCGCGCGGCAGGCGGCCGGATCCATTGAGTCCGACGAGCGTCGCCCCGTCGTGGACCAGTGCGAAGGTGTCCGAGCCCAGCCCATTGCTGGTCGGTTCGACGACCGTGAGGGCGATCGCGGTGGCGAGGGCGGCATCCACAGCATTGCCCCCTTCCCTGAGGATGAAGAGGCCCGCCTGGGCAGCGAGCGGCTGCGAGGTGGCCACGATGCCGTTGCGAGCGTACAGGGAAGGGCGCCTTCCCCGGACGGATCTCCCGTGGACGCTCATGAAACCCCGGTCCCGGCCGGCAGCGGCGCATGCCCACCCCGGGGACGCACGATCGCGCTCACGAGGAGCAGGATGAGCGCGTTCAGGGCAAGTGCCAAGATGCCATAGTTGAGATCGCGCCAAGGGCGTGGGAGCATTTCAAGCAGGTGATGCACCCGGGATCCGCCGAAGTAGAGGAGCGCAACCACGCCCACTCCCACCCCCGCTCCGGCCCAGACCGCAGGCACCGGCACCGGATTTCTGGGGAGGAGGCTCGCGAGGAGCGCGGGCAGTAGCTGCGTTACGAAGCCATAACCCAAAAGCAGGAGCACCACGATCCCCTTCCCGCTCAGCCACTCGAAGGCGATCGCAGCCAGGGCGATCAGGGGCACGAGCGCGCGGGCCAGAAGATTGAGCTTCTCCTCGTCCCAGCCCGCAAGGCCGAACCCGATCAGGTTGCGCGCCAGCTGGGTCGCGATCGCGAGGAGGAGCATCGAGCCCGGGACGAGCGCCGCGAGGAGGCCCGCTCCACCGATCAGGCCGAGGGCCCAGTCCGGCAGGCTCCTCGCCGCAGCCGCGAGCAGGGCGAGGTCGTGGTCAGGCAGTCCGGGCAACAGGATGAGCGCCGCAAAACCGCCCAAAAAGACAAACAGGAGGATCAGCTGGTACAGCGGCAGCGCGATCGCATTCTTCCGGAACAGGTCTGCGTCACGGGCGGCATAGACCGAACCGAAGGTATGGGGCCAGAGATAGAAGCCCAATACCGACAAAAGCACGGTCGAACTGAACCAGATGGCGTTTTTTCCACTCGCGGGCAGCTTGAGGAAGCCCGGCATCCTCCGGGCAATCTCGTGAAACATGGGATCCA
>JAJZNM010000056.1 GCA_021852325.1 Pseudomonadota bacterium | reverse complement strand
GGGTCCGAGAACCGGAATGCCCGCCGCCACCGGATTGGCAATCTGGATCCGGTTGTGCCGACCCCAGGTGTCGTGGCGGAAGCCCGAACCCGGATGCCATTCCGCACGGATCAGCCGGTCCACCTGGTCGATGAGCAAGGCATGCCAGCTCGGCTCCTGCGGAGCGAGGAGCCAGGGCGGCTGATGGGTGACGAGCCACCAGACGGGCCCTTCTGCCATGGCGCGCATGGGGTTTTTGAAATGCGGATCGTGCTTGCGGACCAGGCGGTCGAATGGACGGAGGACGGCCTGGAAAACCAGTTTCCGGAACTTCCAGACCAGCCGGTAGCCGACCGACCCGGTACAGGCACAAGCCTGCCAGTGTGAAACCATCTGGTCGAGAGCGGCCCGTTTCGGGTGACCTCGGCGGATGGCCGGGGTGAGGAGTCCGGTGAGGAGTCTCTGCCAATGTGCAAGATAGCGTGCCCGGTCATCCAGCTCGATGGCGAGCAGATCGCGGGCAGTGATCGGGGGCTTGAGCGCCTGGAGGTCGTTGCGGATCTGCTGCGCACGCGCGCCGAGATCATATCCCCCATCGCCGATCAGCCGTAATGCGCGCCCGTCTTCGATCCGCTGGTTCGCGGTCCAGATCAACCCGTCCCTCGGATCCACGATCCGGGGATAGTCCCGAGGTTTCAGGTAACCCTGCCAGCGGCACTGGCCCCCGGCCCAGGATTGGGGCCAGACGGGATCACAATCCCCTACCCGGCGCGGGATCGCCCCCGCCACGCTCCATCCGATCTGGCCCGCCCGGTCCGCGGTCACAAAGTTCTGCTCCGGAATGCCGAGACGGTTGGCGGCCGAGATCGCCTGCCTCACGTTTCGCGCCCGCTCGAGTGCACGCTCGGCGTTGATGCGGTAGCCCCGTGGATCCTCTCCCACCCAGCGGGAAACCAGGAGGACACCCGAAGGGGTCCGCCCCACTACAGGTCCCCAGATCGTGTCCCGTACCGTGATCCGGAGCGGCTTCCCTCCGCGGACGTGGATCGTCTCCGGATCGAGCGTCATGTGACGGATGCCCCGGGGCGTCCGGTAACGGTCGGGATGTCCCGGAAGCGGGCGAACGCGGATGAGATCCACCCAGTCGCCCTCCGTATTGGTGAATCCCCAGGCCACATGGAAGTTGGTTCCTACGACGAGCGCGGGCACCCCCGGCAGGGTCACTCCGAGGAGGCGGATATGCCGCCCCCGCCCCGTACGAAACTCGATCTCGGCACGATACCAGATGGGTGGCAGGGCAAGATGGAGATGCATGTCGTTCGCGAGGAGTGCAGCGTGGGTGCGCGTGAAACGTCCCGCCACCGCGAAAGCATTGCTCCCGGCCAGCTGATCTCCCCCGGTCGGCAACACCCGCAACGGACGCCTGGCCGCAACCGCGCCCGCGAATGCCGTGGAGGGAAGGGCATGAAGATCAAACACGGAAGCCGGCGGCGGAGCCGGAACCTTGAAGGCCCTCCCCCGGAGCGGCGCGTCCCAGCGGTTGCCGGGAGCCGTGAGAAAGCGGTCCAGGGCAGGAGGCAGCCACCGGTGCATGGCCCACAGGTTCTGCGAGCGGTGGTCGAAGGGATCTTGCAACTCGAGATACATGGCGCCGATCACGAGATAGCTGTCCCACGGGTGCCACGGCGATGGCCGCACCCCCAGCAGTGCATAGGGAAACGGGCGATGGCGGAGGGCATGCAATCCCGCATTGACTCCACGGCTGTAGGCAATCAGCCGGGCGCGCTCGCGGGGTGTCGCACGGGCATAGGCTGCCCGGACGACCGCCTCGAGACGGAAGCGCCGGACCCTCTCGTCATTGCGCGCCGCGGCGGGTCCGACCAGCGCGGCCAGCCGGCCGGCGGCCACACGTCTCAGCAGGTCCATCTCGAAGAACCGCTCCTGCGCCTGGACAAACCCGAGTGCCTCGTAGGCATCATCGGCATCCCGGGCCCGGATCACAGGAATCCCCAGCCGATCCCGTTCGATCCGGACGGCATGATGCAATCCGCCGAGATCGACCTGCCCGGAAAGCTGTGCGTGGCTGTTAAAGAGCGCCTCACCGAGACTCAGGACCAGACCGGCCAGGACCATTGCGACTGCGATGAGCAGGCCACTCAAGAGCCTCCGCGATGTCGGTTTCACGCGGAACCTCCGGTCAAGACTGTAGAATATTGGGGATCCGGGATCGTCCAGCCCGGAAGAGGAGATCGAGTGCGGTCTTTGCGAACCTTCTCATGATGGAGGATATTGTAACGCCCATGCCAGCATCGCCCGGAGGGGCAGGCCCGGGACCCGCCACCCATCCAGGTCCGGTGCGCTCACCCCGCAGGATCGCAAACCCGCTCCCGGGCCCTCAGCGGTTGATCGCATGAGCTCCCACTCGTGAAGCGATCCTCGACGACACCCGTGCTGGATGACGGGCCCGCCCGCCCGATGGAGTCCAGGCGGATGCGTCGGCACCGCCACCAGCGGGCCGCCCCGGCAGGCTGTTCGGATCCATGAGCCGAACCTCCACGGGGAACCAGGCCCCGATCGGCATTTTTGACTCGGGCGTTGGCGGCCTGACGGTCCTCGATGCCTTGCGCAGGCGTCTGCCTCATGAACATTACGCCTATCTCGGCGACACAGCACACCTGCCCTACGGCACGAAAAGTCCCAGCCGGATCGCGGAGGAAGCACTCCAGGCTGCCCGCTTCCTCGAGGCCCTGGGGATCAAGCTCCTGGTCGTCGCCCGCAACACGGTCTCCGCGGTCGCGTTGACCGAGATCAGTCGCGCCCTCGCTCCCAAACCGGTGATCGGTGTTGTCGGACCTGGAGCCATGAGCGCGCTCGCGCAAAGCCCAAGAGGCCACATCGCGCTGCTTGCCACAGAAGCCACGATCCGGACGGGTGCCTACCCGCGCGAGCTCTCCAGCCGAAAAGCCGACGTGATCTGCGATGCACAAGCCGCCTCGGCCCTCGTCGCCCTGGCCGAGGAGGGCTGGTTCGAAGGACCACCCGCCAAAGCCGTGCTCACGCGCTATCTGGCCCCACTCTTCCGCCGGAAGCACCCCGTTCCCGACTGTCTCCTCCTCGGCTGTACGCATTTCCCGCCGTTCCGCCCGGCACTTCAAAACCTGATCCCGAAAGGAGTCGCCATCGTGGACTCGGCAGAGACAACCGCTCAAGCCGTGGAAAAGCTCCTCATCGGACAGAAGCTCGGGGCCACGCTCCAGGACGAGGCCCCACACGCCGATTTCTACGTCACCGACAACCCCGAGCGCTTCCTGCGCATCGCGCCCCGGTTCGTGAACCCGGCACCCCATACCGTTTTTTTGGTGCCCGATCTCGCCAAGCCGTCAGGAGCCGGGGTCTTGACGGTGTCGTCGGTCCATCCAGCCCACACCTAGCCCGGCCAGCACAAACCCGATGAGGATGAGCAGGCCCCAGAGGAGATCCCGGCCCGGGAAACGCTCCAGCCTGAGATCCATCTCCAGCAGTTCGATCGCCGCGATCGCGAGGATCGAGGCAAAGAGCTTGAGCTTGAGTTGCCCATCATCCCACTGACCGAGCCAGGCAGGCCAGGTGCGCGGCCAGGAGTCCTGACGCGGGGCAATAAAGCTTTCATAGCTGCTCAGTGCCACGATGACCACGAGATTGGCCACGAGTGTGAGTTCGACGAGCTTGAGGGCCCAGAGCAGGATCCGGGCGGTCCCGAGATCCGCAAACGGCAGGGTGATCCCGCTGGCCAGCGTGATCACGAAAACCACGAGGAGCCAGAAGACAGACAGGAGCAGCCCCGCGTAGAAGGGGAGCAACAACCACCGCCCGCGCATGAGGAGTCCCTCGAGGCGACGGCCCGGCCACGAGGATCCCTCAAGCGCGTCCAGATTCAGGTCCTCGACCGCCGGTTAGAAGCGTCGCCCGATCAGCCCGGCGGGGGTGGGGCAACCGGTTTTTGAGCCAGCACCCAGCGAGCCATCGCTTCCGCTTGGGCGAGGCTCAGGTTCGAATGCGGTGGCATCGCGATCCCGCCCGTCCAGGCATTCCATTCCCCCGCCCCGCCCGCGATGATCTTGTGGGCCAGTTTCTCGACCGCGCCCTTCTGGTGGGCAAACCGGTAGGCGACCCAGCTGTAGGCGGGGCCCACGATCTTCATGTCCACGGCATGACAGGCAAAACAGCCCTGGGCGTTCATCTGTGCCTTGACGGCTGCGCCCGCAGCAGGTGTCGCCTGTGCACCCCGGATCCCGAGACCGATCATGAGAATACCAATCGCCGCGAACGGCAGGACAGTCAGTGTGCGCATGGACTTCCTCCAGATGGAACTGCGATCATTTTACCAGTTGCGACCCGCATCCGTTGCCCGCGGTGGCGAAACCGGTGACTGGCTGATGCGGGCTGGGGGCGGAGCGTAGTCGGCAGACCGGTGCCTCCCGCCCCGGGAAACCACACACCGGGCTTCAGGGCGTGATCCGCTCGAAGTTTTGGCTTCTGCTGCCTCGGAAGTCCTGATCGGAGGATCCCTGAACATCACGTGGGGATCTGGATCACCTTGAGACTGTTCGTCCCGCCGGCGATCCCCTCGGCATCGCCCTTGGTGAACAGCACGAAATCCCCGGGTTGAACCGCCTGGAGGGTCACAAGGGTCGCAGCGGCCTCCTCGAGCAGCTGGTCGGGATTCGCGTGGAGCACATCGAATGCGACCGGGTAGACACCGCGCCAGAGGGTCACCCGGCGTCGAGTCGATTCGTGACGGGTCAGCGCAAAGATCGGAATGTTGGAGCGCAATCTCGACGCCAGGAGCGCTGTCGTGCCGGACTCGGTCAGGGTGGCCACCGCCCGGATCTGGAACCGGTTGGCAATGTGCATGGCCGCCATCGCGATGGATTCATTCACCGAACCGAACGGCTCATCCCGCATCTCCTGCTCATGGCTCGTAATCCATTCCTTCTCGGCCCCCACGCAAATCCGCGCCATCGCCTCGACGGCACGGACCGGGTAATGCCCGACCGCACTTTCCGCCGAAAGCATGACCGCATCCGTACCGTCCATCACCGCATTGGCGACATCCAGCACCTCGGCGCGGGTCGGAACCGGGTTCAGCACCATCGACTCCATCATCTGGGTTGCCGTAATGACCACACTGCGTGCCTCATGCGCGAGACGCGTCAGCCGTTTCTGGACGCCGGCCAGCTCCCAATCGCCGATCTCGATTGCGAGATCGCCACGGGCGACCATGATGGCATCGGCCACTTTGAGGATCGAATCGATGTTCTGAACTGCCTCCGAACGCTCGATCTTGGCGATCACACCCGCCCGACCACCCGCCTGCTCAAGGAGCCGGCGTGCCCGCTGGATGTCATCCGCATCGCGCGGAAACGAGACCGCGAGGTAATCGACCTCAAGACGGGCCGCGACCTCAATGTCCCGGCGATCCTTTTCGGTCAGCGCTTCCGCGGAAAGCCCTCCGCCTTCACGATTGATTCCTTTGAGGTCCGACAGGACCCCGCCCGTTTCGACCCGGCAATGGATCGCAGTACCCGATACGGATTCGACCCGGAAGGCAATTTGCCCATCCGCGAGGAGCAGCCGGTCACCGGCGGAAACATCACCCGGGAGATTGGCATAACTCACGCCGACACACTCGGGAGTGCCATCGGTCTCCGGGCAACTCGGGTCGATCGTGAAAGAATCCCCATTGTGCAACTCCACCGGGCCATCCCGGAACCGGCCGATGCGGATCTTGGGTCCCGCAAGGTCCGCCAGGATCCCGACCTCCACCTGATGTGCTGCCGCGACACGGCGGATCCGCCCGGCCCACTCGCGAAGCGTGTCGGTATCAGCATGGGAAAAGTTGAGCCGGAAAAGATCAACTCCAGCCGTCACCAGCTCACCGAGCATTTGCTCGCTCGCGCTTGCAGGACCGACCGTTGCGATGATCTTGGTCCTCCGCATGTCAGTTGCTCCGGGTCCGTTCCGCCAACGCTTCGAGGGCAGGTAGCACCCGCCCCTCGGCAAACTCGAGAAACGCACCCCCGGCGGTGGAACGGTAGGAGACCCGGTCGGCGAGCTGGAACTTGTCGAGCGCCGCCAGGCTGTCACCTCCGCCAACGACCGTGAACGCTCCACTCTGGACGATCGCTTCGGCCACGCGTCGGGTTCCCTGGGCGAACTGGTCGCATTCAAATACGCCAAGCGGTCCGTTCCAGAGGATGGTCTTGGCACCGCGCAACAGACTTTCATAACGGGCCGCCGTGGCCGGGCCGATATCGAGAATCATCTCATCCGCAGCAACCTTGTCGAGCGTTCGAACATCGGCCTCTGAAGTCGCGATCGGTAGATGCCCGACCACGAGGTCGACCGGAACCGGGATTTCGACCCGGCTGGCCTGAGCGGCCGCGAGGAAGCTTCTCGCAGTATCGAGCGCATCCGGCTCGCACAACGACTGGCCGACCGGAAACCCTTGTGCCAGAAGAAGTGTATTCAGAATGCCCCCACCGAGGATCAGACCATCGACCCGGGTGAGCAGTGCATTCAAAAGCTCGATCTTGGTTGAAACCTTGGCTCCACCCACGACCGCCACCAGCGGGTGCTCCGGAGCGCTGAGGGCACGAGTCAGCGCCTCGACTTCCTGGATCAAAAGCGGTCCCGCACAGGCCTTGGGTGCCTTGAGGATCACGCCATGGGTCGAGGCCTCCGCTCGGTGGGCCGTGGCAAAGGCATCCATCACGAAGAGATCGCAGAGTGAAGCCAGGCGTTCGGCCAGAGCGGGATCATCCTCGCGTTCACCCGCAAGGAAACGCACGTTTTCGAACAGGACGATCCCTCCGGGTGGGGGGGGAGCTGCCCGCCAGGCCGCATCTGTCCAGGGTCTGAGCGGGACGCGCTGGCCAAGCTCGGCTTCG
>JAJZNM010000079.1 GCA_021852325.1 Pseudomonadota bacterium | reverse complement strand
CGAGGATCTTGCGCTTCTTCTCCTCGTAGCGGCGCTCGAAAAGCACCCGCTGCTGGCCCAAGAGCTCGGACAGCCGTTCGAGCTGTTCCATCGCCTCCTCGTTGTGGAGCCGGATACTGAACCACTGGTCCCGCTCGAGCTCGTCGAGATAGCCCTGCGTGATCCGGGCGCCTTTGGCCAGCTTTTTCGGGCCCCCTTCCGCCACTTTCCCGGTGACGAGCTGGGCCACGCGCTGGAACAGGTCGTCTTCGAGGATGCGGCGCTGGTCGTCGAGATCCTTGCGGACCCGGGCGAGTTCCTGGGATTCGATCGAGCGGGCACGGGAGTCCTTTTCCATTCCGTCGCGGGTGAACACCCGGACGTCGATCACGGTGCCATCCATACCGGGCGGCACACGCAGGGACGTATCCTTCACTTCGGAGGCTTTCTCCCCGAAGATCGCCCGCAGGAGTTTCTCCTCCGGCGTGAGCTGGGTCTCGCCCTTGGGGGTGACTTTCCCGACCAGGATGTCCCCCGCCTGCACCTCGGCGCCGATATAGGCGATGCCCGCCTCGTCCAGGTTCGCGAGGGCCGCCTCGTTCACGTTCGGGATGTCGCTTGTGATCTCCTCCGCGCCGAGCTTGGTATCGCGGGCCATGCAAGACAGTTCCTCGATGTGGATCGAGGTGAAGCGGTCCTCCTGGACCAGGCGTTCCGAGATCAGGATCGCATCCTCGAAGTTGTATCCATGCCAGGGCATGAACGCCACCCGGAGGTTCTGTCCGAGGGCGAGTTCCCCGAGATCGGTCGATGAGCCGTCGGCAAGCACGTCGCCACGCTCGATGCGTTCACCGCTCCGGACCAGTGGACGCTGGTTGATGCAGGTGTTCTGGTTGGAACGCTGGTATTTCGTGAGATTGTAGATGTCGACGCCGGACTCGCCCGCCACCGTTTCCGCGTCATGGACGCGGACCACAATGCGGGAGGCGTCCACGGCATCCACGATGCCGCCGCGCCGGGCGATGACCGTCGCCCCCGAGTCGACCGCGACCGTATGCTCGAGCCCCGTGCCCACAAGCGGCTTTTCGGCCCGGAGGACGGGCACCGCCTGCCGCTGCATATTCGAGCCCATGAGCGCGCGGTTCGCGTCGTCATGTTCGAGAAACGGGATCAGGGCGGCGGCGATCGAGACGATCTGCATGGGCGAGACATCCATGTACTGGATCCGGTCCGGCGTCGACATCGTGAACTCGTTGCCGAAGCGGCAGGACACGAGATCCTCGGTGAAACGGCCTTCGGGGTCGAGCTGGGCGTTCGCCTGGGCGATCACGAAGCGGCCTTCCTCGATCGCGGACAGGTATTCCACCTCGTCCGTCACCCGGTTGTCGATGACCTTGCGATAGGGAGTCTCGAGAAAGCCGTAATCGTTGGTCCGGGCATAGACTGCGAGCGAGTTGATGAGACCGATGTTCGGCCCTTCCGGCGTCTCGATCGGACACACGCGTCCGTAGTGGGTGGCATGCACGTCACGCACCTCGAATCCGGCGCGTTCGCGGGTCAGTCCGCCGGGTCCCAGTGCGGAGACCCGCCGCTTGTGCGTCACCTCGGACAGGGGGTTGTTTTGGTCCATGAACTGCGACAGCTGGGAGGAGCTGAAAAACTCCTTGATGGCCGCCACCACGGGTTTCGCATTGATGAGATCCTGGGGCTTCAGGTTTTCGGCCTCGGCCAGGGCAAGACGCTCCCGGACGGCGCGTTCCACACGCACGAGCCCGACCCGGAAGGCGTTCTCCGCCATCTCGCCCACGGAGCGCACACGCCGGTTGCCGAGATGGTCGATGTCATCGACCACCCCCTCGCCGTTCCGGATCGCGATCAGGGTCTTCACCACTTCAAGGATGTCCTCCTGGGTCAGAATCAAGAGTCCCGTGTCATCCGTCCGGTTCAGTCGCTTGTTGAACTTCATGCGGCCGACCGCAGAGAGGTCGTAGCGTTCCGGGCTGAAAAAGAGGTTCTTGAACAGGGTTTCGGCGGCATCCCGGGTGGGCGGCTCGCCGGGACGCATCATGCGGTAGATCTCGACCAAGGCCTCCAAGGGGGTGTGGGTGGAATCGAGCTTCAGGGTCGAGGAGATGAACGGCCCCCGGTTGACGTCGTTCACATAAAGCGTCCGGAACTCCGTGATGCCCGACTGCATGATGCGATGCACCTGCTCGAGCGTGAGTTCCTCATTGGCCTTGGCCAAAAGCTCACCGGTTTCCGGATGGGCGAGGTCGTGCGCAAGGATCCGGCCGGCCACGTAGGCCGACGGCACCGCGAGACGCTTGACGCCCGCGGTCTTGAGTTCCCGCACCTGGCGGGCGGTCACGCGGCGGCCCTCCTCGACGAGCACCCGGTCCTCGAGCTTGATCGGGAAAGCCGCGATCTCGCCTCTGAGCCGCTCGGGCACGAGATCCAGGATGAGCCCCGTCGGCGTCACGTGAAACACGTTGTGCTCGAAGAAATAACCGAGTATCTGCGTATCATCGAGTCCGAGCGCCCGGAGCAGGATGGTGACCGGGAGCTTGCGCCGACGGTCGATGCGGACGAACAGGCAGTCCTTGGCGTCGAACTCGAAATCCAGCCACGACCCCCGGTAGGGGATGATCCGCGCCGTATAGAGCACCTTGCCCGAGGAATGCGACTTGCCCCGGTCACTTTCGAAAAACACCCCCGGGGAGCGGTGCAGCTGGCTCACGACCACCCGCTCGGTTCCATTGATCACGAACGTCCCGGTCTCCGTCATGAGCGGCAGTTCGCCGAGATAGACTTCCTGCTCTTCGATGCTTTTCACCGCCCGCCGTTCGGCCGGGCTTTCCCGGTCGTAGAGCACGAGGCGTACCGCAGCGCGCAGGGGAGCGGCATAGGTCAGGCCGCGCAGGAGGCATTCCCGAACGTCGAACGCGGGTTCCCCGATTTCGTAGCGGACGAAATCGAGCGCAGCGGTGCCGGAATAGCTCCGGATCGGGAAAATGGACTTGAGTGCCGCCTGAAGCCCGACACCCTCCCGCGCTTCGGGAGCGAGGGCGCTTTGCAGGAACTGCGCATAGGAATCCACCTGCATCTTGAGGAGCGGCGGGACCCGGAGCACGGCAGGCCGGTTCGAAAAATTCTTTCGGATACGCTTTCTTTCAGTCAACGAATACGACATGAACACTCTCCCGCAAAGCGGTCATCAGGTCGGGCTTGAACACCCGGGGTGATCGGCCGGACGGGGAGATCCCCATCCGGCCGATCCGCGGCCTCCTGCCGGTACCGGTCACAATCTCACTTGATCTCAACGCTGGCCCCGGCTTCCTCCAGCTCTTTCTTCATTTTTTCTGCATCGGCCTTCGCCACGCCTTCTTTCACCACGGACGGGGCACCTTCCACGAGATCTTTGGCTTCCTTGAGGCCGAGCCCGGTGAGCGTGCGCACCACCTTGATCACATTGACCTTGTTGGCGCCAAAACTCGTCAACTGGACCGTGAACTCGGTCTTCTCCTCCGCCGCCGCCGCCGGGGCCGCACCACCGGACGGCATGGCCATCGCGATCGGGGCCTGGGCCGTGACGTTGAATTTCTTCTCCATGGCCGAGATGAGATCCACGATCTCGAGCACGGTCATCTGGGAGATGGTTTCTAGAATTTCGTCTTTGCTGATAGCCATTGGATACCTCTAAGTGAAAATCCCCACGGGGGCATGTGAAATGATGATGTGAACTACGCGGCGGCCTTCTGGTCGCGCACGGCGGCGAGCGTCCGGACGAGCTTCACGGTCGGCGCGGCCAGCGTCCCGACCAGCTGGCCCATGGGCGCCTGCAGGGTCCCGAGCAGGCGTGCCACGGCTTCGCTCAGACTGGGCAAGTCCGCGAGGCGCGTGAGGTCGGAGGCCGGCAGGAGCTTCCGGCCCATCGCGAGCCCGCGCACCTTGAGCGGCCGGTCCTCGCCCAGGAACCCGCGCAGCAGGCGGGCCGCCTCCGCGGGATCCCGCAGGGCCAGCGCCAGCAGCACGGGCCCGGAAAGGATCTCGTCGAGGCAGGCAAAGTCGGTGTCCTGGAGCGCACGGCGGGCGAGCGTGTTTCTCACCACCCGGAGATAGATCCCCTGGCTCCGGGCGGCCTGTCTCAACCCCGTCATCTGTCCGGCATCCATCCCGCGATACTCGAGCGCGATGGCCGCCTGTGCCTGGACGGCGACCTTGCGCAGGTCTTCGACCAGATCCTTTTTCTCATTCAGCTTGAGTGGCATGAATCATCTCCCGGCCGGAACCGTGTATCAGTCGGCGGACCCTCCGCCAGAACCCACGGTGCCCCCAGGGACCATCCCCGGGTCTTACACCGTCTGCGCAGGCCATTAAGCCTTCTCCGACCTTGAAGGCCCCTGCGGTCTTCGACTCGACCGGATGTCGGCATCCGGCTCCCGGCGGCTCGATCCGCCGATCGCCCGAAGGCGATCAGAGCTCGAGACTCGCCAGATCGATTTCAAGCCCGGGCCCCATGGTCGAAGACAGGGTGAGCTTGCGGAGGTACTGCCCCTTCGCGGTCGCGGGCTTGGCCCGGACGAGATCCGTGAGGAGCGCCTCCAGATTGGCTTTGAGCGCGTTGTACTCGAAATCGATTTTACCGATCGTGCAATGCACGATCCCCGCCTTGTCGGCGCGATAACGCACCTGGCCGGCCTTTGCATTCCGGACCGCCTGGGCGACATCGGGCGTCACGGTGCCGACCTTGGGGTTCGGCATGAGCCCGCGGGGTCCCAAGACCTGCCCCAGGGGACTCACGACCCGCATCGCATCCGGAGCGGCAACCACCACGTCGAAATCCATCTGTCCGGACTTGATCCGTTCGGCCAGATCTTCCATGCCGACGAGATCCGCTCCGGCCTGGCGTGCCGCTTCCGCCTGGGCGCCCTGTGCAAACACGGCCACCCGCGTGACCTTGCCGGTCCCGTGCGGCAGCACCGTGGCCCCACGCACGACCTGGTCGCTTTTCTTGGCATCGATCCCGAGATTGATGGCGACTTCGACGCTCTCGCGGAAACGGACCTTCGACACCTCCTTGAGGAGGATCACGGCCTCGGCAATGGGATAGAGGTGCCCGGGCTGGACGCGGCTCTGGATCATCTTGGCGCGCTTGCCCTCCTTCATGGTGCGCCCTCCACATCGACGCCCATGCTGCGGGCGGTCCCGGCGATCGAACGCATGGCCGCCTCGAGTCCGGCCGCGGTGAGATCCGGCGCTTTGGCGCGGGCGATTTCCTCGAGCTGCGCACGGCTCAGCCGTCCGACCTTCGCGGTGTTCGGCGTGCCGCTGCCTTTTTCAAGGCCCAGGGATTTGCGGATGAGAACCGAGGCCGGAGGCGTCTTGGTGACGAAACTGAAGCTCCGGTCAGTGTAGACCGTAATCAGGACCGGGATCGGTAGCCCCTTTTCGAGGTTCTGGGTCTGCGCATTGAAGGCCTTGCAGAACTCCATGATATTGACCCCGTGCTGGCCCAGTGCGGGGCCAACCGGGGGGCTCGGGTTGGCCGCACCGGCGGCCACCTGGAGCTTGATCGTGGTCTGGATCTTCTTCGCCATGACTGTCTACCTCTTCGGGGTACAAGCGCCTTGCGGCTCCCCCTGTGTCGATGGGCCGGATCTGCTCCGGCCGGAACTCAAGCTTTTTCCACCTGCGAGAAATCGAGATCGACCGGAGTCGACCGGTCGAAAATCCGGACGGACACCCGGAGCCGGTTTTTCTCGTAGTTGACCTCTTCCACCATGCCGTTGAAATCGTTGAACGGGCCGTCGATCACCCGGACCATCTGGCCGGGTTCGAACAGGACCTTGGGTTTGGGCTTGCTCACGCCCTCGCGAACCCGCAGGAGGACCGCTTCCGCCTCGGATTCGGGAATCGGCTTCGGGTGCTCCGCCGTCCCCCCCACAAATCCCAGGATCTTGGGCACGCTGCGCACGAGGTGCCACGTCTCGTCATTGAGCTCCATCTGGACCAGAAGATAGCCCGGAAAGAACTTGCGTTCGCTGCGCCGCTTGCGACCCTCGCGCATCTCGACGACTTCCTCGGTCGGAACCAAGATGACTCCGAAATGATCCTGCATGTTCCTGAGCAGGATCCGCTCGCGCAGGGCGCGCTCCGCCTGGCGCTCGAAGCCGGAATAAGCCTGGAGGACGTACCAGTTGAGGGTCACCGCTCAGCCCGCCCGCCCGGTCAGGAGCTTGATGCCGAAATCGAGTCCCAAGTCGATCACCCAGAGCAGAAGCGCCAGGATAATCACCATGACGAGGACGAAGAGGGTGGTATCGGTGGTCTCCTTGCGCGTCGGCCAGATGACCTTGCGCAACTCGACCCGCGACTCCTGGACGAACCCCCAGAGGGTCCGGCCGCTCTGGCTCAGCGCGAGGAGCCCGAGGGCGATCCCGAAGGCCCCGAGGAGCCCCCCGATCCGGATGCCCTCGGAAACACGGTCAAAATAGTAGTACCCGACCATCCCGGCCAAGGCCACGAGTGCGGCCAGGACGAGCTTGATCCGCTCACCGAATGCGCTGCCGGTGCGGACCTCGATCGGGCCATTCTGTGTGGTCACCCGACGATCCTCACGGTGTGGCAGGCCAGGAGGGACTCGAACCCCCAACCTGCGGTTTTGGAGACCGCTGCTCTACCAATTGAGCTACTGGCCTAGTGCCTGTTGCCTGCTGCATGTCGAACCTCGCCCGGCCGTTACGCGAGGATCTTGCTGACGACGCCGGCGCCCACGGTGTGGCCCCCTTCCCGGATCGCAAACCGCAACCCTTCCTCCATCGCCACCGGCGATATCAAGGTCACCACCATCTTCATGTTGTCCCCCGGCATCACCATCTCCACCCCTGCCGGCAACTCCACCGCTCCCGTCACGTCCGTCGTCCGGAAATAAAAC
>JAJZNM010000097.1 GCA_021852325.1 Pseudomonadota bacterium | reverse complement strand
GGACCCGGGACTCGCCGTGGCAGCGGTCGTGACCCATGTCCAGGCCGGCCGATCCGGAATGGCCCGAAGCGAACTGGCCAATCTCAACCCGCAGGAGCAGGCCCTGGTTTGGGGTTCGCTGGGACCGGGCGTCACGAGGCTCTATCGCCACTTCGTCACCCTGGATGGCGGCGTGGCCGACTCGACCGGCGCCTACCCGTCTGACAACCTCTTCGGGATCCAGGCGGGTTTCCCTCTGGTCGGCGGGATCCTCGTGGCAAGCGCCCAGCGCATCCACCGGTTCGGTGAGACCGCCGAGAGCTACAGCCTCGATGACTACACCGCCCTCGGTTCCGGCTTTTCGGGGGAGTTTTCGGTCGGTTACAGTCCGAACAACACCATCCTGGCAGATGAGAGTTTTGGGGTGGCCCTGTCGAAGAGCGTGGGAGCGCTTTCCCTGGACGTCCGTGTGCGGCACCTCATTTTTTCAAATGCCGTAGCCAACGTGCTCTTCGGGGGCGTGGGATTCTACCCGGCCCAGAACCTGCACCTCGAGACCGGTCTTTATTACGTGCCGGAAACCAATGCCTACAGCATCCTCGTGGCACCCGAGTGGTTCCACGGCGGGATCAACAAGACGTACCTCTACCTCACGGCCGGCGAGGCAGGGGAGCAGCT
Organism: Pseudomonadota bacterium; assembly: GCA_021852325.1. GTDB lineage: Bacteria > Pseudomonadota > Gammaproteobacteria > JAKAQQ01 > JAKAQQ01 > JAJZNM01. The sequence continues at coordinate 6,358 of JAJZNM010000097.1, read as the reverse complement.
GATCGTGCAGAACGCCATCCTGCGTACCCCGAGCTACGGCGTGACCCTGGGCGAAGTGTTTGAACTCACGCACCAGCTTTCCCTCAACGTGGCCATCTTCGACGAGCACCGTTCGGGTCTCTATGACCGGCGGGGGCTTTACGTGTCGCTCACCCGGAGGTGGTAGATGCACACGCTCGACATGTCGGTATTCCCTTATTTGACCGTGGCGCTGCTCTGGGTGGTCATCCTGGTCTTTGTCGTGTCGATCGTGGCGCTCTTCATCAGCCTGGGTCTCCACAAACGGCATGCCCTGGCCCGGGTGCGCCAGTTCCGGCAGGAAGTCGACCGCGAGGAGCGCGCGCTCACCGAGCTTCTCGCCGGCGGCGCCGCGCACCTGCACGAGGTGCGTCATCTCGAGGAAGCCTCCGCACTGGGGACGGCGCTCACGAAAAAGCTGGGTCCCACCGGCCAGACAGCCCCGACTGTTCTCGAGGCGGTCCGGAAGACCGGTGCCGCGGCAGTGGCGCTTGCCGCGCTCGAGGCTGTGGACTGGGCAGAGCGATACCGCGGCATTTGCACCTGCGGTGACCTCCGGTTGCCCGAACTCTTTGATCCCGTGATCACGTTCGCCTACGCCGAAGAGAACATGAAAATCTTCGGGATCTGCCTGTATGCGGGGACCCAGCTCCTCAGCGAGCCGTCCCATGTGAAGGTCCTGTTCGACCTCACCGCCTCCCGCCCGGACCTCTCGACAGGCTACTGCGAAGGGATGTTCCGGAATGCGATCCAGTCGCTCCAACAGCAGGGGGTTGCACCCGAACGGCTGAATGCCGTCCTGGAGTACTGCCTGCGCGACCACCGGGCCGACGAGCAGCACCATCTGGCCCTGATCCTCGCCATCGGCAAGGAACGGCTCACGTCGATCAAGGACACGCTGGTGAACGTGGCCCGTCTCCAGAACAACGAGCGGCTGATTGCGGCCACGCTGAGGAGCCTCCAGAGCATGGGGCTTTGTGACCCGATCATCGGCGAACACATCGGGGCCCCCGACCTCATGCTGAACATCGCGGCCATCCGCGCCGCAGAAAGCTGCGGAGCCGAGATTGTGGCACCGGTGAGCGAGCAGCTGGCCTCTCCGGATTTCAACGTCCGCTACGCAGCCGCCCAGACCCTCATGCACCTGTCTGCCGCCGGGCACCAGGCCTTGCTGGAGCGGCTGCACGATGAGCGGCCCGAAGTCCGGCAGATGGCCACGTTTGCACTTGCTGTGGAGCCCAGATGATCCTCACCTTCCTGTCCATCGCCAACACCCTGCTCTGTTTCGAGGTGCTGATCCTCCTTGCGTTCCTGATCATCAACGGCAGCTATACCTACATCACGCTGTTTGCCTTCCGCCACCTGCGCGATTCGAGCGAGGCTGTCCCGGATCTCGACCGGCTGCTGGCGTTGACCCGCTCCGCCAATCTGAGGCCCATCTCGATTGTCATCCCGGCCTACAACGAACAGGTGACCCTCGTCGAGACGATCCACGCCGCGATCCAGATCAACTATCCCCATTACGAGATCGTGGTCGTGAATGACGGGTCGACAGACGAGACGCTCGCGCGCCTGAAAGAGGCATTCGGGCTCGTGCCGATCGAGCGGCCGGACCGGAAGGCCATCGAGACGGAACCCGTGCGCGCGGTCTATGTTTCGGAGCGTTTTCCGAAGGTCTGGGTGATCGACAAAGAGAACGGCGGCAAGGCCGATGCCCTGAACTGCGGGCTCAACTACAGTCGCTACCCCCTCTTCTGCGCCATCGATGCCGATTCCATTCTCGATCCCGATGCGCTGTTGCGCATGGGGCACCAGTTTCTCATTGATCGGAATCTGATCGCGGCCGGTGGATCGGTCCGGGTCTTGAACGGCTGTGTGGTCGAAGGCTCACGGATCAAGAAGATCCGCTCGCCCCGCAGCATTCTGACCAACATCCAGATTGTCGAATACCTGCGTGGTTTCATGGCCGGCCGGGTCACGCTCGGCGAGTATGAGAGCCTGCTCATCATCTCGGGAGCATTCGGCATCTTCCGGAAGGACCTGATCCTTGCCATTGGCGGTTACCGGAAGACGGTCGGAGAGGACATGGATATCGTCCTTCGCCTTCACCGCTATTGCGTGGAGCAGGAGATCAAGTACAAGGTGTACTTCATCCCTGAGCCGGTCTGCTGGACCCAGGTCCCGAGCGATTTCCCGTCCCTCTTGCGCCAGCGCAACCGCTGGCAGCGTGCCCTCGTCGACAGCATCTGGCACAACCGGTCCATGCTCTTCAATCCCCGGTATGGCCGGGCCGGAACCCTCGGCATGCCCTTTTTCCTGTTCATCGAACTCTTCGGTCCCCTGATCGAGTTCATCGGCTATGTCGGCTTTGTACTGTTTTTCATCTTCCACATGCTGAATCCCCTCTTTGCACTCCTGTTTTTCACCATTTCGATCCTTTGGGGCATGTGGCTCAATGCCGCAGCCGTGCTGCTCGACAATTTCGTACTCCACAAGTATGAAAGCCTGTTTGATTCCTACCGGATTGCGATCCTGGGCTCGCTCGAGTATCTCGGGTACCGCCAGGTGCTCGCGGTTGAACGGCTGATCGCAACCTTTCAGGTGAGTCAGACCCATTGGGGGCACGCGGACCGAAAGACCATTCCGGGCCGGGCGAAATGAGGTTTCACTGGGATCCTGGTGCATTGATCCGCCAGGTAATCGGGATCTGCCTGCGCGTCTTCCTGCTGGGCGTGATCCTGGCCACCCCGGCGTATCTGTTTCTGGCCAACTTCGCGATCTTCGAGCCGTACCTGTTCCCGCTCCACTACCTCCAGGGGAATGTGCACCATGTGAGCAAGGAGATCATCGTCGGACCGTACCCTGACGAGGGCCTGCTCGAGAACCTGGACCATCGGGGAGTCAAGATCGTTGTTTCACTGCTCGACCCCCACCTCCTTTATGAAAAATCGCTCATCGAGCGGGAGGAGCAGGTCACGCGGGAACTCGGCATGCGGGATTACAATTTTCCGATGGACAGCGCAGAGCCGCCGAGCAGCCCGCTGAATGCCCGGGCGCTGAAGGCGATCCGGGCGCTGATCCGGGCGCACCCCGGGGTCAAGATGTACATCCACTGTTACCTCGGCAAGCACCGCGTTGGTGACGTTGCATCCATGCTGCTCAAGTGGTCCGGCCAGAAACGGGAGGGGATGGTCATCGCCAGCAAGCCCTGAAACCGGCTTCGGGCCCTCGTGGCGCTGGCGCGTGTGCCGCTAGGACGCGGGACCCATCCTGGATTTTCGTCGCGCATCTCAAACACAACAGACTCCGGAGGTATCGTATGTTCAAACAGCTATTCGCCCTGGGGAATCTGGGGCCCGCGGTGATCATCGGGCTGATCTTCCTGTCGCTCGTGTTCGGCTCGCTGTTCCTCATGCTCTCGTTCCGGATCTTTCTCAAATTCACTCCCTCCTTCGGCAAGGCGCTCACGATCATGCTGGCCAGCTTCGGCACGATCGTCCTGGTGGATCTCCTGCTCGGCTGGCTGTTGCGGAACATCCCGTTCGTCGGCAAGCCCGTTCTCTGGATCATCAACTTCGCCATCATGTTCTGGATCGTCCAGCAGATGCAGCGGCGGCCGGACGGGAGGCGGTTGCGCTATCTCACTGTGGCGCTCGTCACCCTGGGATCGTTTGCTCTCGAGTTAGCGGCCCTGGCCCTGGTCTGGCTCCTGTACCACTTTTTTGCCACACGGCACGGCTGATTGCGGCCAACCGGACAAACCGGCCAGCTCGCCGGTCGAGTCAGGGCGGGAAGTACCACCAGGGCCCGTAGAGGCGCTCATAGTTGAAGTCGAAGAGAAAGGAGTCTCCATTCCGGTCCTCGGCATCGAGGAGAATGTTGTAATCCTCGGCGTTTGATCCGGAGTAGCCCCCCCCACCTTCGAGCACTCCCGCCGAGACACTCGCCTCCCCGCTGAAACGGAGCCGGTGGAGGATCACATCGGCAATGCCCGGATCTCCCTCGCGAGGGTGCGCCCCGGATACGGAGGCTGTGACCGGAGCATTTTCCATCACGTCGACACGGCGGATCCAGCGCGCCGGAATGGCCGCCCGGGTGAAACCGAGGATCCCGTCGGGTCGCCAGCGCTTGCCGTCAACGAGCAGGATCATCCGGGAGCAAGGTTCTGCCTGCCCGCCGGAATGGCAGACGTCCGGGGTGCCATCAGAGATGCGGTAAGCGAGGGCCGAGAGCAGTCTTTCCGGGGTCACGAGTCCGTCGAGTCCGAGCGCGTCCGGACTGAGATGCCTGACACGAAGGCGGAGCTTCGATGGGGTCGCGGCTGGAGGATCGGGCAGCCGGGTCGGGGCGGGCATCACCGGGTCCTGCGGCGCCTTCACGGCCTCTGGCAACCGCGGGGACCGTACTCGGCCCGAACAGCTCCTCGAAAAACCATGGCAAGGCTCGAGCGGCAGGATCAGGGTCTTGGTGGGAGTTCCCGAGGCCTCGGCACCGGCCCCCACGAGCAAGCCGGCCACGACCGCACCCATGGCGAGTCCGCGTCTACAGAAGGAGAAGATCGTGCGAAAGGATCCGGACATCTCGGCGCTCCCGGCAGGAGGCCCCGTGCATCCCGGCCTGAAACCGCGCACAGGGGCACAACCCATGATACACCCGGCACGCGGCCAGGAGGGCGCCTCGAGATCGCACAGGACGTCCGGCCCCGGCGGTATGGCCCGGGCGCGGGCCGCCCTCCCTTTCAGCCTAGTGAAACAGGTCCCGCACCTTGCCCAAAAACGAGCCCTTCCGCATGCGTTTCAGGGTCATCGCCCACTGGTCCTCCGCGGCCACCTTTCTCCGGGTGTCCGACTCCTCTTTTTTCATGAGCTCGAGCACTCTCGTGTCTTCGTCGGCATCCAGCCAGTAGCCGTGCTGATTTTCGCAGAAATCCATTTCGAGGTCGAAGAGCCGGTAACGGAATCGTTTGAGCGGGGCGTTGCATTCCGGACACGGTGCCGTCGTGGGCGTGGAAGTGAACACCAGTGTTCCTTTCGCGTCTTCACCGAAGTCGAAAACCTCGTCTTCCAGCTCGTCGAGTTCCTGCCGTTCGAGCCACATCCCCTTGCAGGACGGGCAGGTCTTGACCTCAATCTTGTGCCGGATGGCGGGCACGAGGTCCGATTGGCAGGTGGGGCATTTCAAAGTGGCCTCCAGCGATTCAGGTTCGGGTGATGAGGGTCTTCCATATACTCTAACAGGACCGTCCCATTTTACGCCACCGGATCCAATCCAACGGACGGGCGGCCACGCTCAGACATGATCTGGCGAGATCCTCGTCCGAGGATCCCCACCTTGACGCGTCCGATCCCACAACCGGCTTCCCCAGCGCCAGCGATGATCGTCCAGTCGATTGCCTCTGGAGGATAGTCCATCAAACCCGACACACGAACCCTTGGGTCCCCCGAACCGGTCAATGAGTTTGGAACACCTGGCGTTGTGAGATTGAAAGAGCAAGCGGGGGTGATTGAGTGCGGGGAAAGATTGCGCGCCCGCAAGTGACGCACTGAGCGAGCCGCTGAACGGGGCGCTTGGCGGGAGGTCCCACGGGTCTCCGAGAGCTGATCGGGCTCGCTCCGGATCCGATCTTCACCGCGGCGAATCTTGGCCCGCCGAAAGTCTGTCTAGAGCATGAAAATGCTCTTGAAGGCATCTATAATGTCTTTACGTGTTTTATAGAGCACTTTATTTGACAAGGTCGGTTCGATAATATATGCTTTTTATAGCATTTTAACTTACATAAAGTGCTCTTAATAGACCGTGGCTAAACGCAACCCTCTTCTCGCCGCCCCGCCCCATGCCGTCGAAGTCGCATTGAAGCGTCTCGGCGCCGATCTGCGCACGGCCCGGACGCGACGTAACCTGACCCTGGCGGAGGTCGCCGAGAAGATCGGCACCGGCGTCCGCGCGGTCAGGGATGCCGAAAGAGGGCAGCCCTCAACCGGCATCGCCATCTACATCGCGCTTCTATGGGCTTACGACCTGATCAGGCAGCTCGACGAGGTCGCCGATCCGCTCCGGGACGAGCGGGGCCAGACGCTTGCGCGGCTCAAAGAGCGGAAGCGGGCGCGCAAGCCGGCAGGGTTGAGCGATGAATTCTAAGGCGTCGATTCATGAATGCTTCGTCTATATCACCCTGCCGGGAGAGACATCCCCGGTAACGGCCGGGCGCTTCGTCTTGACCGTTGATCGCCGGGGCACGCCTCTCGGCCGCTTCGTCTACGGGCAGAGCTATCTGAAACGCGCGGACGCCGTCGATATCGATCCCGTCGAGTTGAAACTCGGACGCGGTACCTTTGAAACC
>JAJZNM010000063.1 GCA_021852325.1 Pseudomonadota bacterium | reverse complement strand
GAGGCCCGGCGCCACACGGCACGCCCGCTGGAGCGGAAGGAGCCCGGCCCGGACCCGAGGTTTCACCGCGACGCGCGATGCCCGTTCGCCGGAGCCCTCATCACGGATCGCAAGACCGATTTCCCGGCCATCGACCTCGATGCGGGTCGCGAGTCCGTCCGGTGCGACCTGGATCCGCGACAAGAGACCGTCCCAGGCCTCGTCTGGGGCATCGAGGAGGTGTTCTCGCTCCGCGAGCCATCCGACCACACGGTATAGGCTGCCGCTGTCCAGCCAGTGCCAACCGGCCCTGAGCGCAAGGCCCGATGCGACCGTTCCTTTGCCCGCTCCGCCTGGACCATCAATTGTGACGACGGGGATCAGCGGGGTGCCCACGTTCCGGTCGCTTCACACGAGGATATCGGACAAGGCCTTGAGGAGAGCGCGATTCTCGTCGGGAAGCCCGATCGTAATGCGAACGTGCTCCGGCAATCCCATGGATCCGAGCGGCCGGACGATAATGCCATGCTCCAAAAGCTTCTGGAAAAGGTCTTGGGCCGGGATCGGGGTCTTGGCCGTGATGAAGTTCCCGGCCCCGGTGAAAACCTCGGGCAGGATCCGGGCCAGACCCTGGGCGAGGACGGGCCGCTCGGCACTGACGAGGGCCCGTGACCGGGCCAGATGCGCCTCGTCCGAAAGCGCGGCCTCGGCTGCCGCGAGTGCCACATGGCTCACCGGAAACGGCAGGCGGACCCGCTTGAGGAGATCGGCCAGATCAGGCCGGGTCATGCCATAGCCCACCCGGAACCCGGCCAGGCCATAGGCCTTGGAGAAGGTACGGGTGACGACCAGGTTGGGATACCGGTCAAGATAAGCGAGCCCCGAGACGTAATCGGGTAGATCGGCGAACTCGAAGTAGGCCTCGTCCAGGACCAGTGTGGTCTCCGGAGGGAGGTGCTCGAGCAGGCGCTCGATCTCGCACCGATCGAGGTAGCTGCCAATCGGGTTGTTGGGGTTATCGACGAAGACGAGCCTCGTTCCGGAGTCGACGGCCGCAAGCAGGTGGTCAACCGAATGTCCGAGATGCGGACCGGAACGCGCAACCCGGAGTTCAGCCCCGACCGAGTGGACTGCGATCGCATAGGTCTGGAAGGTGTACTCCGAGATCACGGCATTGGTCGCCGGATTGAGGAGGACCAGGGCCAAGAGCATGAAAATGTGGTCAGAGCCGGTCCCGACCACGAAATGTCCGGGCGACAAGGCATGCCTTTCCGAGAGGCACCGGACCAGGCTGAACGCGGAGCTATCCGGGTAGAGCGCACCCTGGGCCAACGCCTTTTGTGCGGCGAGCAACGCCATGGGACTCGGACCCAGGGCATTTTCATTCGAAGCGAGTTTGCTGACCGCATGCAGCCCATATTCCCGCTCGACTTCCGCGATGGGCTTGCCCGGCTGATAGGGACGGATCGCGTGAATGTGCGGGTTGGCGGGCATGAGGATCGGATCTTCGGTCGGGCCCAAGGGTCTATCAGCCCGCTCGCTGCATGAACCCGTTCATGAACTCGCAAAGCGCACGCACCCCGGACTCGGGCATCGCGTTATAGATGCTCGCGCGACAGCCGCCGGTCGAGCGGTGTCCTTCGAGCTGGAGCAGCCCGGAACGGGCGGCCTCTTCGAGAAAGCGGGACGTGAGTGTGTCTGTGGGGAGCGTGAAGGGTACATTCATCCGTGAACGGCACGCAGGCGCAACCGCGTTCCGGTAAAAGCCTCCGCTTTGATCAATCGTCGCATAAAGCAGAGAGGCTTTCCGGGCATTCCGGACGGCGAGCGCCCCCACTCCGCCTTGCGCTTCCATCCACTCCACCATGAGCAGCGCGAAGTACCAGTTGAGCGTGGGGGGAGTGTTGTACATCGAGCGGCTTTCCGCCCAGCGCCCATAACAGAAGATCGGGGGCCAGCCCGGGATGGCTTCGTGAAGGCAGGTTTTACGGACAATCACGATACCGAGCCCGGTGATGCCCAGGTTTTTTTGCACGCCGGCAAAGATGAGATCAAAGCGCTCGACGGGCACCGGGCGCGAAAAAAGATTGGCCGTCATGTCCGAGACGAGCGGTGTCGAGGGAATCTCGGGCGGGCCTGGAAACTCGATCCCGTCGATGCTTTCATTGTCTGGGTAATAAAGATAAGCGACCCGCCGATCCACTGACCAGTGTGCAACGTCCGGAATCTGCCGCTCCGCTGAGGACCTCCCGGATCCCGCACCGACCTCGGTGGCAACAGTGGCCTCGATGAGGCGGCTGGCTTCATGGTATGCGAGGCGGGACCAATGGCCCGTGATGGCATAGGCGGCCTGAGGACAGCCCGCACCCAGGGCCAGGTTGACCGGAACGAGGTCGAAGTGGGGTGTGGCCCCGGCCGGGATGAAGAGCACCTCATGGGTGTCCGGGATCTTGAGCAGCGTGCGTACCCCCGTCTGGAGCCGTTCCATGAGTTCCTGAAAACGGGGACTCCGGTGGCTGATCTCGGCGATTCCCATGCCGGTATCCTCGAAGGACCAGAGGGCCTCCTGGGCCTTGACGAGGACCGACTCGGGCAAAAGAGCCGGACCCGGACCAAAGTTCAGGCCGCGCGCTGGCGGCTTCGACGACAAGGCCTGGGGCCGGGTCGTCACGGCCATCAGCTTTCCCCGACCGTGGCGAGTACCGGTGCCGGATCGACCGGAATCCGTTCCAGGTGAACCACTGTGTCATCCTCATCCAGGCGGATCAACCGCACGCCCTGGGTATTGCGACCAACCCGCGAGATCGATCCCACCGGGATTCGGACCAGGGTCCCGTTCTGGGTCACGAGCATGGCCTCGTCCTCCTCATGGACCGATGCGGCGCCGATCACCGGCCCGTTGCGGGAGCCGGTCTGGATCGAGATGACCCCCTTCCCGCCACGGGCCTGTGCAAGATAGGCCACGAGGGGTGTCCGCTTGCCATATCCCCGTTCGGTCACCGTCAGAATGTCCGAGGACTCATCCTCGAGCACCGTGACGGCGACCACCCGCGCCTCCGGCGCGAGACGGATTCCGCGCACGCCCGTGGCCTGCCGGCCCATGGTGCGGACTTCCGTCTCGATGAAACGGATCGCCTTCCCGTTCGAAGCGAACAGCATGAGGTGGCGGCTTCCCTCCGTCAGGACGGCATCGATCAGGGTATCGTCTTCGGGCAGCTCGATCGCGATGATGCCGCTCGCACGGGGCCTCGAGAAATTCTTGAGCGGAACCTTCTTGACGGTCCCTTTCGCGGTGGCCATAAAGACAAAATGGCTGTCATCGAAGCGGTCGACATCAAGGACCGCGGTAATCCGCTCGCCATCGACAAGCGGCAGGAGATTCACGAGAGGCTTACCCTTGGCGTTGCCGCCGCCTTCCGGGAGCTCGAACACCCGTGTCCAGTAGACCCGGCCACGGGTCGAGAAACAGAGGAGGGTGTCATGCGTGCGGGTCAGAAAGAGCTTTTCGACGAAATCCGCTTCCTTGACCGCAGTCGCACTGCGCCCCCGCCCGCCCCGCGCCTGGAGGCGATAGGCATCAAGCGACTGGTATTTGATATAGCCGTCATGGGACAGGGTCACGACGACATCTTCCTGGGGAATCAGGTCTTCGGTCCTGAGGATACCGCCCGAAGGTGCCAGTTCGGTCCGCCGGGCGTCACCAAACTCTTCCCGTGCGGCCAAAAGCTCGCGGCGGATCTCCTCGACGAGACGTACATCCCGGGCGAGGATGTCTTCGTAATCGTCGATATGGCGCAAAAGCTCGAGATATTCGTCGATGATCTTCTCGCGCTCAAGCCCGGTAAGCCGCTGGAGCCTGAGTTCGAGGATCGCCTGGGCCTGGTTTTCACTCAGCACATAGCTCCCGCGCTCCCGCTCGGACCGGGCCCGGTCGCCCGCACGGGCCAAAAGCTCGCGGAGGAACTCCCCGGGCCAGCTCCGCGCGATGAGGGCCGCACGGGCCTCGCTCGGCTGTCCCGCTTGCTTGATCACCTGGATCATGTCGTCGATATTCGAGAGAGCGAGCGCGAGACCTTCAAGTACATGCGCCCGTTCACGGGCCTTGTTGAGCTCGTAGATGGTCCTCCGGGTGACCACTTCGCGCCGGTGCTCGAGGAAGGCGAGGAGCATGGACCTCAAGTCGAACAGGCGGGGCTGGCCATCCTTCAGCGCGACCATGTTGATCACGAAGGAGCTCTGGAGGGCGGTGCGCTGGTAGAGGTTGTTGAGGATAACCTCCGCGTTCTCCCCACGCCTGAGCTCGATCACGATCCGCATCCCGTCCCGGTCCGACTCGTCGCGCAGCTCGCTGATGCCTTCAATCTTCCGTTCCCGCACCTGGCCGGCGATGTATTCGATCAGGGCGGCCTTGTTTACCTGGTAGGGGAGCTCATAGATCACGATCGACTCGCGTCCGTTGGCCATCGGCTCGATCCGGGCCCGGCCGCGGACCGTGAGCCCTCCCCGTCCCGTTTCGTAGGCCTTGCGGATCCCCTCCTCGCCGAGGATGATGCCGCCAGTCGGGAAGTCGGGGCCGGGGAGCCGTTTCAGGATTTCCGGAAGTTCAAGGGTTGGGCAATCCAGGAGTGCGAGGGCTGCATCGATCGTCTCGCCGAGGTTGTGTGGCGGGATATTGGTCGCCATACCGACGGCAATCCCGGCACTCCCGTTGATGAGGAGGTTCGGCACCCGGGCCGGAAGCACCTGGGGTTCGGTCTCCGAGCCGTCATAGTTGGGGATGAAATCGACCGTTTCCTTGTCGATGTCATCGAGGAGCGCATGAGCAATCCTGGCCATGCGGATCTCGGTATAGCGCATGGCGGCAGGCGCATCACCGTCGACCGACCCGAAGTTGCCCTGGCCATCGACCAGGACATAGCGCAGGGCGAAGGGCTGGGCCATCCGGACAATCGCATCGTAGACCGCCACATCTCCATGCGGGTGGTATTTACCGATCACGTCGCCCACCACGCGGGCCGACTTCTTGTACGGCTTGTTCCATTCGTTACCGAGCTCACGCATGGCGTGGAGGACACGCCGGTGCACCGGTTTGAGCCCATCGCGCACATCGGGGAGCGCACGCCCCACGATGACGCTCATCGCATAGTCGAGATAAGAACGCTTGAGTTCTTCCTCCAGGGCGACATTCGATAACTCCTTAGCAAAATCAGTCATTTATGTCCTATCCGCGGGTGGGCGGAGCCGGTTTGGGGCGAAAGTCTCTCAGCCGGATAATTTTACCTGATTTTGCTCCGCAATCCCACACTTCAGGATCCCGTTTCCGGAAGCCCCCCAAAACGGATGGGATCGAATCCCTCGCCGCGGGCCGGCTCGATGGCCCCTCGTTCCGTCACGATCCAGTCGATGAGCGCGGGCGGTGTGACATCAAACACGGGATTGTCGATCCGGATCCCTTCGGGGATTCGTGCCGATCCGGTCGCACGCCAGAGTTCATCGCCATCGCGGTGTTCGATGGGTGCCGGATGCGCCTCGTCCCAGGTCCAGTCGATCGTGGTCGTCGGAGCCACGACCATCACCCGGGCCCCGCCGATCCTGGCGAGCTGGGACAGCATGTGGGTCCCCGCCTTGTTCGCGACCCGTCCGTCGGGGCTGATCCGGTCCGCGCCGACCAGAAACCAATCGAAGGTCCGGTTGAGGAGCCGGTCGCCGGCAACCGACTCGGTCACGAGTTCGGTCGGCCATCCCTCGCGCGCCAGTTCGAACGCGGAAAGCCGTGCACCCTGCATCCACGGTCGCGTCTCGGTACAGGTCACCCCTTCCGCCCGCCCGCTCCGGAACGCATGCCGGACCACCGCAAGCGCGGTCCCCTCGCCGAGGGTGGCGAGACAGCCGGTGTTACAGTGGGTGAGGAGCCTCGAGCGCGGGCCCAGGCGCGCCGCGCCGTCCTGTCCCATCCGGGTTGAGGCCTCGATTTCAAAACGCGCGAGCCGGTGGGCGATCTCGAGGAGCGCTTGGGCGGCATCCGCAGGCCGCATCCCACCCCGGATCCACGGGGATCCCAGGGACAAGGCACGGTTGAGATTGACCGCCGTGGGCCGGCTGGAGGCGAGACGCGCGCAGGCCCGTTCGAGACCCACAAAAAAATCCTCGTGATCGCGAAGCAGGGCGCGCGCTTCGAGCGCGAGCCCGTATGCGGCGGCGACCCCGATCAGAGGCGCCCCGCGGATCATCATGCTCTCGATGGCGCGGGCGACCTCATGAGCCCGATAGAGGGTCTCGTAGTGTTCCTGATCCGGGAGCAGTCGTTGATCGAGGACCTGCAAAGCCGCCCCTTCGTAGCGGAGTGGCACCAGCGCCTTCGCAGGCCGGGGTTCACGGCTGGACATGGCGTCGGGACCTTGCTTCGGGCGAATGGATCCATAATGTAACCCAAATCTCCTGGGGCAAGTGCCGATGCAGCCGACCGAATGCCTGATTGAAGCACGCTGGATCATCCCGGTCGTCCCGTCTGGAGTGGTCCTCGAGCATCATGCACTGTTCATCCGCCGCGGGCAGATCGAGGATCTTTTACCCATCCCGGACGCGCACCGGCGGTATGCGAATGTGGAACGAGTGGAGCTCGCCCAGCACGCGCTCCTCCCGGGACTGGTCAATGCGCATACCCATGCCGCGATGACTCTTTTTCGCGGACTGGGGGGCGACCAGCCGCTTAAACGCTGGCTTGAAGACTACATCTGGCCTCTCGAGGCCACGTTCGTCGATCCGGATTTCGTCCGGGATGGCTCGCGGCTTGCCATTGCCGAGATGCTGAGATCCGGAACCACCTGTTTCAATGACATGTACTTCTACCCGGACCAGACGATCGAGGAGGCCATCAATTCCGGGATCCGTCTCGTCTCGGGCATCGTCGTGCTCGATTTCCCGACCCGCTTTGCACAAACCCCCCAGGAATATTTCAAAAAGGGCTTCGAGATCCGGGACCGCTATCGCCACGAGCCCAGGATCCATTTCACACTCGCCCCGCATGCGCCCTACACGGTCGGTGAAGACACCCTGCGTCAGGTCGCGCGCTACGCGGATGAGCT
>JAJZNM010000076.1 GCA_021852325.1 Pseudomonadota bacterium | reverse complement strand
AGCAGGATGCGATGAGACGCGCCTGCCAGGTCACGGCCGAGACCCTGAATCTCGTGGGCGGTGCGATCCGCCCCGGGGTGACGACCGATGAACTCAACGACCTCTGTCATGACTACATCGTCAAGCGCGGTGGGCGTCCCGCCCCGCTCCACTACCGCGGGTTCCCGAAATCGATCTGCACGTCCGTCAATCAGGTCGTCTGCCATGGCATCCCCGGCCCCAAGAAGCTCAAAACCGGCGATATCGTGAACGTCGACATCACGGTGATCCTGGATGGCTGGCATGGAGATGCGAGCCGGATGTACTTTGTGGGAGAACCGAGCATCCTGGCCCGCCGCCTGGTTGAGACCACCCGCCGCGCGCTGTTTTTGGGCATCGAGGCCGTTGCTCCCGGACGGCATCTCGGCGACATTGGATGCGTGATCGAGCGCTATGCTGACACGACCGGCGTATCCGTGGTCCGGGAGTACTGCGGACACGGCATCGGCCAGGTGTTCCACGAAGACCCCCAGGTGCTCCACTATGGCCATCCCGGGACGGGTGTCGAGCTCCTGCCTGGGATGGTGTTCACGATCGAACCCATGCTCAACGCGGGGAAACGTTACGTGAAGACGCTTCCAGACGGCTGGACCGTCGTGACCCGGGATCACTCGCTTTCGGCCCAGTGGGAGCATACGATTCTCGTCACCGAGGAAGGCCATGAAATCCTCACCGGGTCCGCCTACGAAGGAGAAACCCTGGGAATGCCCGATTGCCGGGCCCTGGCCGACCAGCTCCTTCGTGCCAGCCCATGAACAGCGCGCTGGATGTCCCAGCCGATCCCGGGATTATTCACCCCAAACCGGGGGATTCAAACATGAACCCGAACCTTGATGCCCTTCTGCCCTATCCGTTCGAGCGGCTCCAGCGCCTGATCGCGAACGACCCTCCCCCCCGGGATCACGCCCCCATCCGAATGTCGATCGGCGAACCCCGCCACGCCGCGCCACCCATGCTGGTCAGCCGGTTGAGGGATGCCATGGCTGACCTCGGGCACTACCCGACTGCACGCGGCGAACCCGAGTTACGGGAAGCGATCGCGGCCTGGGCGACCAAACGCTTCTCGCTCCGTCCTGGCAGGCTTGACCCAGAGAGTCAGATCCTGCCGGTATCCGGCACCCGCGAAGGACTGTTTTCCTTTGCGCAGACCGTCGTCGACCCGAGTCGCCCTGCCACAGTGGCCATGCCGAATCCCTTCTACCAGATCTACGAAGGCGCCGCGATCCTGGCCGGTGCCAAACCGGTATTCCTGAATACGCTCCCAGAGAACGGATATGCCCCCAATCTCGATGCGCTTTCGGAGGAGGTCTGGAAACGTTGCCAGCTTCTCTATCTCTGTTCGCCCGGAAATCCGACCGGTGCCATCCTCGGTCTCAAGTTCTACGAGGAGGTGTTCCGACTGGCCGACCGGCACGGATTCGTGGTGGCGGCGGATGAGTGCTACAGCGAGCTCTACGGAGATGAGGCACACCCCCCCCTCGGCATCCTGGAAGCCGCTTCGCTTCTCGGCCGGGACCATTACGAACGGATGGTCGTGTTCCACAGCCTGTCCAAGCGTTCCAGCGTTCCGGGTTTGCGTTCGGGGTTCGTGGCGGGTGACCGGCAGCTGATCGAAGCCTTCCACCGCTACCGGACCTATCATGGCTGTGCGATGCCTATCCCGGTCCAGCGGGCCAGCGCCTGGGCCTGGCGAGATGAAGGACATGTGATCTCGAACCGTGCGCTCTACCGGCAGAAGTTCCAGGCCGCAGCCGAGATCCTGAATCCGGCCCTCCCGGTCGAGATTCCGCCCGCAGGATTCTACCTCTGGCCTGTGGTTCCCGATGATGCCGAGCAGTTTGCACGCAAGCTCTATGCGGGTACCGGCGTCCTCACCCTACCCGGCACTTATCTCTCGCGCCCGACGCCGGAGGGAGATCCCGGGCAAAACCGGATCCGCATCTCCCTGGTGCCCGACCTCGCCGAGACTCGAGAGGCGCTGGCACGGATCCGGGATTTCGTGGAACGGCACTACTGATGCAGGCCGAGCAGGCGCGCCAGGTCTTCGACGACTACTGGGATCAATCGGAGAGGCTCTCTCCTGAGGACGTGCCACGAGCTCTGGAGCAGGCCTTGACCTGGCTCGTTCACGAGCTCGAGAACGGCACCGTCCGGGTGGCCAGTCCCACCGAAGCGGGCTGGATCACGCATGGATGGGTCCAACGCGGGGTCCTGCTGCTTTTCCGGTGCCGGCACAGCCGTCCCATGACCGGCACGCTCCAGTACTGGCAGGACAAGATCGGGATTCAATCGGCCGGAGCACCCGATTACTGGTCGCGGCGGCAGTGCCGTGTGGCCCCTCCCGCCACCGTGCGTGAAGGTGCCCATATCGGCGCGCGCACGGTTCTCATGCCCAGTTACGTCAATGTCGGTGCCTACATCGGGGAAGATTGCCTGATCGACACATGGTCAACCGTTGGATCGGGCGCCCAGATCGGGAACCGTGTGCATATCTCGGGCGGGGTCGGCATCGGCGGCGTACTGGAGCCGGTGCAAACCACCCCAGTGATCATCGAAGACGACTGCTTCATCGGCGCCCGTTCTGAAATCGCGGAAGGCATCACGGTTCACCGCGGTGCAGTTCTCGCGATGGGCCTGTTCTTGGGCGGGAGCACCCGTATCGTGGACCGCGAGAGTGGAACCGTCTCCTATGGACACATTCCCGAGAATGCCGTGGTCGTCCCGGGGACGTACCCTGGCCGAGATGGAACCTACGCACTGCACTGCGCGGTGATCGTCAAGCAGGTGGACGCCAAGACCCGTCGGCGGGTTGGACTCAACGCCATCTTGCGTGATCTCGGGTAAGCCAGTCCCGTGGATCCTGTGATCCTCCTGGCGCGACAGCTGATCAAGCGTCCTTCGGTCACGCCGGACGATCACGGCTGCCAGGCCCTGATCGCCGACCGGCTTGGCGCAAGCGGGTTCGAGATCAGCCATCTGCCTTTTGGTCCCGTCGCCAATTTGTGGGCGACCCATGGAAGTGGCGAGCCGGTCCTGGTCTTTGCGGGACACAGCGACGTGGTCCCGGCGGGTCCGGTGTCCCGCTGGAGTGTCCCGCCGTTCGCGGGGATGCTGGGAGAGGATTGGCTCTATGGCCGCGGTGCCATCGACATGAAAGGTGCGCTTGCCGCGATGGTCGAGGCCGCCGTGGCATCGGTCGACGTCTCGCCGGAACATGCCGGTACCTTGGCCTTTCTCGTGACCAGTGACGAAGAGGGCCCCGCCGTCGACGGAACCCTGAAGGTCCTCGGCTACCTTCGCGGGCAAGGCGTCCCGGTGACGGCCGCTCTCGTCGGGGAACCCTCTTCACGGGACCGTGCCGGTGACGCCATCCGGATCGGACGCCGCGGCTCCTTGAGCGGTGAGGTCCGGTTCGAGGGCGCATCCGGACACGTGGCTTATGTCGCACCCGAATCCAATCCGGTTCACCGGTTGTTGGGGTTTCTCACCCAGTGCCGCAAGCTTGATCCCGGCGCGGGGCAGACGATCTTCCCGCCACTCAGTTTCCACGTCACCTCGATCGAGGCTGAGGCCGCCGGTCGGAACGTCGTTCCAGCCGGAGCCCGCGCCCTCTTCAATCTGCGCTACCCCCCAACCTCGACCTGCCACGAACTCGAAGACGGGATCCAGTGCCTGCTGAATGCGATCCCGGGACCCCATGAACTGCATTGGCGGCGTTCGGCCGAACCTTACCTGTCACCCCCGGGAAGGCTCCGGGAATGTGCCCGCGCGGTCATCCGCGAAAGGATTGGGCGTGAACCCGAACTCCGGGTCGACGGCGGAACTTCGGATGGCCGGTTTTTCGCCGCCATGGGATGTGAAGTTGTCGAACTCGGGTTGCCGAGCGAACGGCTTCACGCATTTGACGAGCGGGTCTCCGTGGCCGACCTGCTGACGCTCCGGGATTTGTACCGTGACATCACCGAGCGCTATCTGGCCCCGGCAGCCTAAGAACCGGGAGGCGACATCACGAGGCCTTTCGGGCGGCCTTGAAGTTCGCCCAGCTCCCGAAGCTCGCCAGGATCACGAAAGCCACAAAGACCCAGACCGGCATGCTCAGCCCGAGAAAGGTCCAGGGGATGGCAGCGCAACTGCCGCTGCCGGACAGCGTCAGGCGCAGCGCCTCAACGGGAGGCAGATGGCGAAACATCCACCCCAGCCCTGCAGCGCAGGAGGTGGGTGGCTGCGTGGCAAAATACTGGAGCCAGATCTGGCGAAGGGCAACGGCCGCGCCGAGAAGCCCGACCAGGATCATGCACATGCCGTAGAACCGGCTGCCCCAGCGCCGGACGTCATGGATGGTCGCGAGGAGAAAGACCAGGCCAAGCAAGGCCATGAAGATACGCTGCAGGATGCACAGGGGGCAGGGCATGAGCCCTTGCGCATATTGCAGGTAGTACGCATAGCCCAGCAGGGCCACGCAAGCCAGAAAGCCGAGGAGATTCAAAAACCGTCGTAGCACGGGCTTACTTCGAGGTCCCCGGGCGGGTGTGCATCAGTTTCTCGATCTCGTCAGTCCGTGCATGCCGCACGTCCTTGCCATATACGAGATAGATCACATATTCACAGATATTTTTGGCATGATCGCCGATCCGCTCCATCGAGCGGCCGATCCAGAGGCTGTTGAAGACCCGTCGGATGGTCCTCGGGTCTTCCATCATGTAGGTAATCGACTGACGGATAAAACTTTCGTAATCACGGTCGATCCGGAAATCCTCGCGCAGGATGGTCAACGCGGCATTGGCATCGACCCGTGCAAAAGCATCCAGCGCGCCATGGATGATGTTTTGTGCAGCTTCCCCGAGTCTCACCACCTCGTGGAAACCTGCCGGATCCCGTTCCTGTATCGGCAACGACAAAAACAGCCGGCCGATTTTGGAAGCCTCATCCCCGACACGCTCGAGATCGGAACTCGCCTTGAGGATGGCGAAAATCAGCCTCAGGTCGCTTGCCGCGGGCTGCCGACGGACCAGGATGTGGCTGCCCGCTTCATCCAGTGCAATCTCAAGCTGGTTGATCTCCTGGTCCGCCTGGTCGAGTTTTTCGGCGAGCGCGCTGTCTCCCTCACGAAGTACCCGGAGTGCGTCGATGATCTGCTGCTCGACGAGCCCGCCCATGGTCAGCAACTGGCGCCTCAATCCGCCGAGTTCCGAGTTGAACTCCTGCGAAATATGTTCGCCGATCGGAAACTGGTTCATGGAGATGCCCCCTCAATAATCCAGGACATCGCTGGCCTTCTTGGGCCGGGGGCAAACGGCATCCGCTTCCAGGGATAGCGCGGCCGAATGTTCCATCCAGAGTCGGATCCGCTTCTCACAGGTCTCGGCAAGCTCCTTCGGAGCATGGCGGGATGCGGGCAGCGGCTCAAAGAAAACCATTTCTGCCTCAACAGCGCGCAGTGAAAGGACGCGCCAAAGATTGGCAAAAATGGTCTCGTCACCCACAAAGGGGATTTTCTCGCTGGCATCCCCCGTACCCGCATAGCGCAGGCCCACCGGCTGGACCCAGACACCGGGATCCGATGCCGCCGCAAAGAGACGGGAGCGGAAACGGCGCAACTCGTGGCCATTGCTGGTCGTGCCCTCGGGGAACAGGATCAGCCGCTCACCCTGTGCCAGTTCGGCACGCATGCGTTCGACGACCGCGGTAAAACTGGCATTGTCGCCACGCCGGATAAACACCGTTCCTCCCTCCTTGGCAAACCAGCCAAGCAGAGGCCAGCTGCCCACTTCGGCTTTCGCCACAAACCGGGCACCGCAGACGGAAGACAGGACCAGGATATCCATCCAGGTCACATGGTTGGCCGCGAAGAGGACCGCACCGGTCTGAGGCTGACCCACGATCCGCACGTGGACGCCAATGAACCGAAGTGCGCCCGACAACCAGAAATCCGCAATCCGGATCCGCAGACGGCGCTGCTGACGTTTCCAGGGGCTGGCCAGGGCCACGAGACTGGACAGGGCCACACCGATGAGCAGCCATAAAAGAATGGCGGGAGTGCGCAGGATGCGCACCAGTTCGCGGACGGCTCTATCCATCGCGCCCGCCGGCTTCCGGCTTCCTGCGTTCGACGTACCGCCTGAGATAGCGTGGGCCTACGTTTTCCGCAGGCAGCATCATGAGGAGATCGGCGGTATCGAAACCCGGATCCCAGCACGGCGGGCCGCAGACGACCGCACCATAGCGGACGTAGGCCATGAGCAAGGGCGGGACCCTGGGCTCGGAGGCGGCGATGCGACCTGCGGGCAACTGGTCCTCGGGTGATGGACAACGGGCCATGAGATACTCGTAGGCTGCGAGCGCGCTTGCCCCCGCGTCCGGACGCATCGGGATGCTGGCACAGCCAATGATGCGCGCATATTCCCGGAATGCGGTGAACTGGGCGATTCCCGACCAGAGGAGCCCGATCGTCACGGTCTTTCGATAGTCGGGATGGACACAGGTCCGCCCCATCTCCATGGTCCGTCCCGGAGCCTTGCGGATGGCGCTTAGGTCAAACTCGCTTTCCGAATAGAATCCGCCCGCGCGATCGGCGTCTTCTTCATAAAGGATCCGGGAACAGGCCACGACCTGGCCGGTGCGAAGATCGCGCACCACGATATGCCGGCAGAATGCATCCAGCGGATCAATGTCGAACCCGGGCTCGGGGGTCAGGATCCGTGCCCCTTGTTCCTCGGCAAAAACGACCCATCGAAGCCGCTGCGCTTCCCGGATGGCGTGCTCGTTTTGTGCCCATTCCACGGCAAGGGATGCCTCTCCGCGAGGCAATGGAGAAGATTCACCTGGCATGTCCGAGGGTTGCGTTCCGGAGACTGTCCGATCAATCGTCATGGCGGATCTCCCCCAGGTAGCTGGCCAAACTGCTATGACCCATGGTGATCATAGCACGCCGGGGTTTCAAAACGGGTAAAAAAAACCCCGGATCCAGTGTCCGGGGTCAGGTTTGACAGGAACCCGGTCCTCGTTTCGGGAAACCCCGGAAGAAGAACCATTCGTGTGTGAGACCCTC
>JAJZNM010000028.1:407-7162 GCA_021852325.1 Pseudomonadota bacterium | reverse complement strand
CCGTCCTCTGTGATTCGATCGTCGTGATCGCCTCGGGTCGCGTCGTGGCCGAGGGAACCGCGGACACATTGCGTGAACGGACGGGCGCAGCCAACCTCGAAGATGCGTTTGTCAGCCTGATCGGAACCGGGGAGGGACTCGCAGCATGAACCCTGCCCCGGATGCGCCGGCCCCGATCCACGCCGCCTGGACGGTGTATCTCAAGGAAGTCCGTGAAAACCTGCGCGACCGGCGCACCGTGATCAATGCGCTCGTGACCGGCCCGCTGCTCGCCCCGGTGCTCTTCGGCGTGATTTTCGGCATCACCCTGGAGCAGCAGCTGGCCAATGCCACGAAGCCCCTGCCCGTACCCGTGATCGGCGTGGCGCGGGCTCCCAGTCTGATCCATGCACTCGAGGCTGAGGGCATGGTGGTCAGGCCGCCGCCCCCAAACGCCATCGCGGCCATCCGCTCACACGAGGCCCGGGTGGTGCTCGTGATCCCGCCGGGCTACGACCGGGCCTGGAAGGCCGGCGAGCCCACCGGGGTCGAACTCTATTACGACTCGGCTCGCCGGGGGAGCCATACACCCGTGGCCCGTCTCAAACGGATGCTCAAGGCCTATGCCGGCACCGTCGTCGCCGAGCGTCTGTTCGTGCGCGGACTCTCGCCGCTCATCCTGCGGCCGGTCGTTCCGGAAGACCGTGACCTGGCCACGCCCGAGTCCCGCAGCGCACTGCTGTTCTCGATGCTGCCTTATTTCTTCGTGCTCACGGCCTTTCTCGGGGGCATGTACCTTGCGATCGACACGACGGCGGGAGAGCGCGAGCGGCAGTCACTCGAGCCCTTGCTCGTGAACCCGGTGAGCCGGGGGGTCATCCTGTCCGGGAAACTCGCGGCCACGGCGAGTTTCGCCTTGTTGAGTCTCACGCTCAGCATCGTCGCCTTCAGTGTGGTGGGACGTTTTCTCCCGGTCGAGAAGCTCGGTGTGGTCCTCGCGCTCGGGCCCCGGTTTGCCGCCTGGGTACTGCTCCTCATGCTCCCGCTGGTCGTCCTCCTGGCGACGCTCCAGACCATCGTTGCGGCCTTCGCGAAAAGTTACCGTGAGGCCCAGACTTACCTCTCGATTCTCATGCTCCTGCCCGTCATCCCCTCGCTCCTGCTTTCCATGATGCCGTTTGAGGCGCGACCCTGGATGTATGCCGTGCCGCTCCTCGGGCAGCAGCTCGGCATCATGGATCTCGTGCGGGGTGAGGCCGTGACGGGTGTCGAGCTCGCCGCCTGTCTCCTTGGCACGAGTGCAGGTGCCCTCCTGGCTTTCGTCTATGCCCGTCAACTCTACGCAAGCGAACGGCTGGCCATCTCGGCCTAGGCTGTCTGCGAAAGCCGAAGATCAGGGGTCGCGAACCGGTCCGCGAGGCATTGCAGCGGGTGCGGGAAAAGACAGATGGGCAAAGGCCGAGTGGTGGTGGATCGATTCGAGATTCTCCGCATCGACACTGAAACGGGCAAGTCTGGGATCCGTCGCGAGCGCGCGGGCGATCTCCCGGACCAAGTCCTCGACGAACCGCGGTCGCTCGAAGGCCCGTTCCGTGACCCATTTCTCGTCTGACCGCTTGAGCAGCGCAAAAAGCTCCGCCGAGGCTGCTTGTTCGACGATCTCGAGACCGGTTTCGATGTCGAACGGGACCTTGGGCGCGAGCATCAGGGTGACCTGGGCACGCTGGTTGTGTGCGCCATAGAGGGAGATCTCGCGCGAACACGGGCACAGGGTGGTCACCGGGATCCCGAGTGTCCAGGTCCACTGCGTGTGGCCGAGCGCGCGTTCGCCCGACCAGGTGACCGTATAGTCGAGCGGGCTTTCCCGGCCGCTCACCGGTGAGGTCTTGTTGCGGAAGAAGGGAAAGGAGACTTCCAAGGTTGCGCGTGCCGAGCGCTCACGCTCGCACATCGTCACCAGTGCATCGAGGAGGCGTTCCAGCGTGAGCGCCGGTGCGAGGGCCAGGGCAATCTCGACCAGGCGGGACATGTGGATCCCCTTGGTCCCGGGATCGAGCGCAACGGCGAGCGAGAAGGTTCCGAGGCTCGACTGGAGTGTCCCCGTCCGTTCCGGGACCCGGACCGGCAGGAGCAGGCGCTTTATGCCGACCTGGTCGATGGCGAGACCCCGCGCGTCCGGCGCGGCTTGCACATCGGCGAGATCAGGCTCGGGGGTGCACACAGGGACAGGGTGGGTTTCGGGGTGCATGACAGGCTCCGGGGTCAGGTCCAGGACAGTGGCCGGGGAAGGCTCAAGGACAGGCTCTTGGGGTTGGGTGGAGATGCAACGGGTGGTCCGCCTGGGCGAGCAGAGAATCGAGGCGGGCCAGAACCCCGCCGGTGTCGAGTCCGAGATCGGCAAGCACTTGATTGCGTTCACCCTGTTCGATGAACCGGTCCGGCAGACCGAGGGTGGTGACCGGAATCATGAATCCTGACCGGGCGAGGCACTCGAGGACGGCGCTCCCGGCGCCACCCTCGAGGCTGTGGTCCTCGAGGGTGACGAGATGATCATGGTTCCGGGCGAGTGTTTCGATCAGTTGGGTGTCGATCGGTTTCACGAAACGCATGTCCACCGTGGTGCAGTCGAGTTTTGCCGCGGCGGCATCAAGGACCGGGTCGAAGGGTCCGAACGCGAGGAGGGCAAGCCGCTTCCCCCGGTGGCGCAACACCGCCCGTCCGAGGGGGACGGGTGCAGGCTCGGTGATTGCCGGGGCACCAGTTGCCCGCTCGCGCGGGTAGCGGACCGCACCGGGCCCGTCCAGGGCCAGCCCGGTCTCAAGCAGGGCCCGGCATTCGGCTTCATTGGCCGGAGTCATCACGGTGAAGTGGGGGAGGCAGCGCAGGACGGCGATGTCGTAGCTGCCTTGATGGGTCACGCCATCCCCCCCGACGATTCCGGCCCGATCGATCGCAAACAGCACGGGAAGCCCCTGAACGGCCACATCGTGGACCAGCTGGTCGTAGGCACGCTGGAGGAACGTCGAATAGATCGCCACGACCGGGCGCAGCCCCTGGGCCGCAAGACCGGCCGCGAGGGTGACCGCATGCTGCTCGGCGATGCCGACATCGTAGTAACGATCCGGAAAGCGCTTCGCAAAGGGGGCAAGCCCCGAACCTTCGCGCATGGCGGGCGTGATCGCCACGACCCGGGGGTCACGCTCGGCTGCCTCGAGGATCCACTGCCCGAAGATCTGGGAGAAGGTGGGTCTCGCAGCCGGAACGGCATGGATGGTCCCGGCTCCGGGATCAAACGGGGCTGGGCCGTGCCAGGTAACCGGGTCGGCCTCGGCCGGCGGAAATCCCTTTCCCTTGCGGGTGACGACATGGAGGAACTGGGTGCCCGGCTTGGCCCTGAGCCGGGTGAGGGTTTCGAGGAGGAGCGGAAGGTCATGGCCGTCGAGTGGGCCCTCGTAGGTAAAACCCAGGGCCTCAAACAGTGCACGCGGAAAGAGCGGCTTCCGTTCGGTCTCGCCGGCCCGCCCGGACAAGAGTTCGTTCGAATAGGATGAAAGCGCGCCCACGTTTTTTGAAATCGACATCTCGTTGTCATTCAGGATCACGAGGAGGTCCACGCCCACCGCACCGGCATGGTTCAGGGCCTCGAACGCCATGCCTGCAGTGAGTCCGCCGTCCCCGATCACGGCGACCACCTTGGGGGCGTCTCGCTGGCCACGGTGGGCCAGGGCAAAACCCAGGGCGGCGCCGACCGCGGTGCCCGCGTGCCCGACCCCGAAAGGGTCATAGGGGCTTTCCCGGCGGAGTGGGAAGGGCGCGAGACCGCCGGCTTGGCGGATCGTCTTCAGGCGATCCCGCCGGCCGGTAAGGATCTTGTGCGGGTAGGTCTGGTGCCCCACGTCCCAGACGAGCAGGTCGCGTGGGGTGTCGTAGACGTAGTGGAGCGCGATCGTGAGTTCGACGACACCGAGACCGGCGGCAAAGTGTCCGCCGATCCCGCTCACCGTCTCGATCAGGAACGACCGGGTCTCGCGAGCCAGCTCCGGGAGGTCATGCGGGCTCAACGCCCGGAGATCCCGTGGATCGTCAATACGGGTCAGGAGGGGATGGGGCGCGTTCATGACCGCAAAGGCTCGCAAACTTCAATTATAGGGCGAGTCCCGCTTGAAGCCCCTTCGAAAGCGGTCCACCCGGACCGGCCCCTGGCCGGGGAGGCAGCCCGAGAGGCGTCAGCCCGCCCGGTCCTCGACGAGACTCCTGAGCGGTGCGGCCTCGGGCCCGAAGGCAGAGAGTGCATCTCGGCACTGTGCAAGGCATCGGGCGAGGCGCAAGCGGGCTTCCTCGAGGCCGAGGAGCGTGACGAAGGTGGCGCGGTGCTGGCGCTCGTCCCCACCCGGGTTCCGGCCGAGGGTTTTCGCGTCCGCGGTCGCATCGAGGATGTCGTCCCGGATCTGGAAGGCCAGGCCGAGGTCCCGCGCCAGGCGCTGGAGCGGTTCGACCGGTGCTCGAACGCGGTCCGGAGCGAGCAGGACCGGGATCAGGATCGAGGCTCGGATCAGGGCGCCGGTCTTGCGCAGGTGAAGGTCCGTCAGGGCTTCGAGATCCAGCGGCCGGGAGACCGCTTCGAGATCGAGCATCTGTCCGCCGGCGAGACCCGCGGTGCCGGTGGCCTCGGCCAGGGTGTGGACGGCCTTGAGGACCGATTCCGGAGGGCAGCTCCCGTCCGGGATCGAGGACATCACTTCAAAGGCGAGCGTCTGCAGCGCATCGCCGGCTAGGATGGCCGTAGCCTCGTTGAAGGCCCGGTGGCAGCTCGGTTTCCCGCGGCGTTCATCATCATCATCCATGGCCGGGAGGTCATCGTGAATGAGCGAGTAGGCATGAATCAGTTCGACGGCCGCGGCCGGGTGGTCGAGCAGGGTGTCGGGGAGGCCGAATAGCCGGCCGGTGGCATAAACCAGCCTTGGCCGGTAGCGCTTGCCTCCGCCCAGCACGGCGTAGCGCATCGCGCGGTGGAGGGTCTGGGGCGGGCGGGCCGCATCCGGCAAGAACCGGTCCAACACGGATTCGATGTGGATCTCGAGTTCGTCCCTGGCGATCACGACCCATCCTGTGGCGGTTCCTCTTCCCACGGGACGATCTGGCCGGATTCGCGCAAGAGGACGTCGATCTTCTGGCGGGCCGCTTTGAGTGCCTGCTCGCAATAGGCATGGAGCTTCATGCCTTCTGTGAAACACTGGATCGATTCATCGAGGCTCAGGTTTCCGCCCTCGAGCCGGCGGATGATCTCCTCAAGGTGGCCCAAGGCCTGCTCAAAGGTTTCAAGACCGGCGGGCTCGACGGGTTTGGGCGTGGGGGGCGTGGATCGGGGCATGGTACTCGTCTTGGGATCCCGGCGGTGGCCGCGGGAGGGGTGGATCGAAGCGCTCGGCCGCTTTTGGGCAGGCACAGTATAGGATGCAGGAGCACCGGTGTCATCTCGCCGGACGGGCTCCGGCTTTTGCGGAACCGGCGCTCCTCCATGCGCTCCCGCGTCGGCCGAGCGGCGTTTTCCTTGTTCATGCGGGTGGGTTGGCTTAAAATACCGGAATCAGGACAGCACCCGGGTTCCTGATGATCCAGATGGTTGGAGGTCGAACATGCAGAAGCTCAAAGGTACCAAAACGCACGAGAACCTGAAATACGCCTTTGCCGGCGAGTCCCAGGCGAATCGTCGCTATCTCTATTTCGCGAGCAAGGCCGACGTCGAAGGTTACAACGATGTCTCGGCGGTGTTCCGGTCCACTGCAGAAGGGGAAACCGGCCATGCGCACGGCCATCTCGAGTTCCTCGAGGCGGTGGGCGATCCGGTCACCGACCTGCCGATCGGGGCCACGGCCGACAATCTCCGATCCGCGGTCGCCGGTGAGACCCACGAATACACCGACATGTATCCGGGCATGGTGAAAGCCGCGCGCGCAGAGGGGTTTGACGAGATCGCCGACTGGTTCGAGACCCTGGCCAAAGCCGAACGGTCCCATGCCAACCGCTTTCAGAAGGCACTCGACACGCTGGGCAAATAGTGCGGTCACGCGAGTCCCGGATGCCGGTTGAGGATGGACGCACCCGGATCCGAGGGGGTGCGCCGTGACCGATCCGCCCCGAATTGCAAAGCGGGAGGGTGGGCTCGACGCCCCCGAAAGGCACCCGGTCGATTTCCGGAACCCGGATTTCTTTGACGAGCGGGCGCTCGAGCAGGAACTCGCGAGGACCTTCGAGATCTGTCAGGGCTGCCGGCGCTGCTTCAGCCTGTGTGAAGCCTTCCCGACCTTGTTCGATGCCGTTGATGCGAAAGCCGGCGGGGCTGACGAGGCGCTGACGCGCACGGAGATGGACCAGGTCGTCGCGGAGTGTTATCTCTGCGATCTCTGCTTCATGACCAAGTGTCCCTATGTCCCGCCGCACCCGTTCAACCTCGATTTTCCGCATCTCATGCTGCGGGCCAAGGCCGTGCGTTTCCGCAAGGGGGACGTGCCGCGGCGCGACCGGATCCTGACCGCCACCGACCGGGTCGGGCGTTTTCTGGGCATTCCGATCGTGGCCCAGACCGTGAACCGTCTCAACCGGAGTCCCTCGTTCAGGCGCCTGACCGAAGGCCTGACGGGCATCCACGCCGAAGCCAGGCTGCCGCCCTTTTCGCCGACCGCACTTCGGACGCAGCTCAAGCACCACCGTCCGGACCTGCCGGTGGTCGCCACCCCGGATACGCGCGGGCAGGTGGCCCTGTTCGGAACCTGTTA
>JAJZNM010000028.1:0-397 GCA_021852325.1 Pseudomonadota bacterium | reverse complement strand
CCACCTGAGGCCCGAGATCGCACTCGATCTCGTCACGGTCTTCGAGCACAATGGAATCCCGGTGACCCTGATCGAGGGTGAAGTCTGTTGCGGGATGCCCAAGCTCGAAATCGGCGATCTCGATTCCATCGACGCGTTGCGGCGGAAAAACATCCCGGTCCTTCGGGAGGCGGTCGAGGCTGGCTTTGATCTCACCGCCCCCGTGCCTTCCTGCGTGCTCATGTTCAAGAGCGAGTTGCCGTTGCTGTATCCGGATGACGCGGATGTCGCACTCGTGGCCCGCGCGTTCTTTGACCCCTTCGATTACCTCGCACGCCGCCATCAGGCCGGATTGCTCCGGACCAATTTTGTAACCTCCCTGGGACGTGTGGCCTATCAGGTTCCCTGCCACCTCCGG
>JAJZNM010000017.1 GCA_021852325.1 Pseudomonadota bacterium | reverse complement strand
CCGGAGGTCCGGTGTGACCTCGGGCGCACTCGGGGTACCCTCAATCGTGACCGGGATCGCGACCCGGGTCAGGGCATGGGGCCAGGGGATCTCGCCCGGCTGGCTCCCGGCCAGCGGGTGTAGCAGGAGATGGAGATCGAGGTGGGGCTCGAGCCAGTTGATAGCCCCGCTCCCGGTGGCCTCAAGCCCGATGGTTGACAGGCTGGCTTTGCTGATCGTGGCCGTCGCACCCTTCAGGATGAATGCAGACTCCAGTTTCCCGATCCGGGTCTTTCCGCCCGAAGGCCACCTGGACGGTATCTGTCCGTGGAGTGCCGCCTCGACGGCCACCACGATGCGCCTCAGGTCGACCCCTCGCCAGAGGGCATGGAGAACCTGGACCTGTCCTGTGCCATCCAGGGTCTTGCCGATGGTGGCTTCGGTAAGCCCTGTGAAGCCGGCCCGGAGATCGGTCGAGAGCCGCCCGCTCAGCGCGACGGGGTGCCCGTTCCCGAGTAGAGCGGACAGTTGTTGCAGCGAGAGTTGCTGTGCCTTGAGGTGGAGGTGGATTCTCGGCATGCCGTGAACCGCCTTGAGTCGGCCCCGGAGGGCGATCGCGCCCCCGAATCCGGTGGCCTCGGCCGGGTACAGGGTGAGTGTTCCGTGTTCGAGCTTGGCCTGGGCATTCAGCCGCTCGAGCATGAAGGTGCCGTAGCGGAGTCCGGCGAGGCGGAGTGAGACCTCGCCATCGGCTTCATGGAGCCACATCCAGCTGGATGGCTTTGCGGCCCTGCTTGCGGTGACCGGTGATGACGTTGTGCGTCCCCAGGCCGCTCGCCCCGCCACCGGCGCGAGGGACAGCGTATTGCCCACGAAGGCCGCCTGGATGTCGGGATGGGGAGCACCGAGTTTGGCGTCGAGCTGCCCCGCGATTTTCTCGCTGCCGAGGGTCAGGGCGAGCGCAGTGAGGCCGAGCCGGGTTCCGGTCAAGTGGAAGCGGGTTTCGAAGTTGAGTTCCGGGTGGGTCTTGGGGGCTCTCAGGAGATCGGCGATCCGCTGGCCGAGCCAGGGACTGAGACGGGCGAGGCTGAGACTGATCCGGCCCCCGAGATCACGCGATCGGGTGGGAGCGAACGTGCCCTGCAAAGACAGCGAACCGTGGATGCCAGCCCCGCCCAGCACAAGCCCGGAGAGGTCGATCCGGTCGCGATTGAGTGCGATCTCGAGGCTCGGGGCGTGGGCCTCGAGTGGGGTCGAGTGGCTGCCGAGGAAAGTTGCCCGAAAAGCCGGGTGTTCCAGGTGGAAGACCCGCCGGGATGCCCAGAGTACGGCGGTCTTGAGCCTGACTGCGAGATCGAGCTTCGGAGTGCTCGAGCGGATCACCAGATGGAGCGACAGCGGGAATGGATGCTCTCGCTCGATCGGTCCGGCCTTGAGATCAAGTCCGTGGATGCTCTCCCGGGTCCTGGTTTCGAGGTTCCGGTAACGGATATCGACCTGCTCCAGATCGAGGCGTCCGAGTGTCTGGAGGGTGAACATGCTGGAACTCGGAGATGGAGTTGCCTGAGGATGTCTGTTCCGGCGTGCCGGGGCACTCGAGCTCCCCAGTGCGTGGAGGAGCCCCGATACATTCGAGATCCCGTGCCGGTTCGTGAGGAGTGTGAGCCGGACTCCCCGGAGTGTGGTTTCGGAGATCTTGATCGTGCCCGTCATGAGGGGCAGGAATGCCGCCCGGATTGATGCATGATGGATCCGGATGAGCGGCTTTTGCGGGAACCCCTTGGGGTTCATGAGTGCGACCCGGTTGAGCGACAATCCGAGGGTCGGGAAGATCGTCACTTCGACGGGCCCCTGAATCTTGAGGGTGAGCCCTGTTTTTGCGCGTGTCCATTGCATGAGTTCGCGTTCGAACGTGCCCGTCGGAATGAGGAGCGGGCCGAGCAAGATGGCCAGCACGACCAGGGTCAACAACCCGGCCAGGGCTTTTAGAGACCAGTGAAGACGGCGGGATGGGTTCATGGCCGGCGTCAGCCGATACCATGTGGAGCGGGTGATGGGAATCGAACCCACGTCACCAGGTTGGGAACCTGGAACTCTACCATTGAGCTACACCCGCCCGGGCCCGGTCATGACCGTCTAGCTTAAGCGGTCGGCCCGCTGCCTGGCAAGCCGGGCAAGCCCCCGTTCAAGCTCCGCAAGACGCATGAAAGCCAAGTGGGATATAGTGTTAGGCCATATGACCCGGTTGCGGACGATCATGAAATTGCGGGGTTGGGTGCGGACTTCTGCGGTTGCCATCGTGTGCCTGGTATTGGGACTCCCGCTCGGCCGGGATGCGTGGGCGGCTCCGCAACCCCCGTCCTCCGTGCCCCCGGCTGCGTCCCCGGCGGTTGGGTCGTCACGCAAGGCCGACGAGGATCTCCTCCAGGCCGCCGAGCTCCAGGCCGATCCGGTGCTCGCTGCGCGTGCGGCCATCATGGCTTACCGGAGTGCCCATTTTCATCTCGCGAGGGATGCGATTCTCTACTGGCAGACACTCAGCCCGGGGGATCAGCAGGGGGACAACCTCCTCATCTTGGTCGACCTCGAGACCGGACACGTCCATGAGGCACTGGCGGAGCTGACCGGGCTGGTCCGGCACATGCCCCATCCGCGCGCCGCGATCGGCGCCCTCCTGGCCTTGATCGGGCCGCGTGTGCCCCAGGCGGCGCTCTTCTCCCTTTGTGCAAACTGGGTCCAGGCGGCGCCTGCCGACCCCATCGCCCATTGGGCACTCGCAGCGGTCGCGACGCGCGAGCATATTGTCGGGCTTGCCGTGCGGGAGTATCAGTGGCTTTTGGCCCATGACCCGGATTCCGTCCAGACCCGGCTCGCACTCGCCAAGGCCTGGATCCTCCTCGGTAATGTTCCACGGGGACGCGCGCTCCTGCAGCCACTCAGGGCTGAGATCCAGAAACTGTCACCTGCACTGAGGCTCGAGTTCGCGAATGTCGATCTCCTGTCGGGAGATCGCAAGGGAGCCACGGCACTTGATCGGGACCTGATCCGCAATCAACCGTCTGTACCGGAAGCCTTTCTCGGCCTCGCGTGGATGGCCCTCCGCGCCCACCACTACCGGAGAGCGGAGGCGTATCTCACCCGTCTCCTCGAAATGAATGCCGCCAACCGGACAGCGGCCTACTTCATGGCGCTTGTCCATGCGGGCCAGGGGCATCCACGGCGTGCAGTGGCCTGGTACCGCTTCAGCGCGGTGGGGGCCCATTTTCTTCCGGCCACACTGGCTATTGCCGCACTCGAATTGCGGAAAGATCCATCGAAGCCGGCATCGGCAGTGGCGACGATCCAAGCGGCGATGCGGCTTGCACCCGTCTGGGGGCCGCGGCTCGCGCTCGGTGCCGTTTCCTTGCTGGTGCGTGCAGGTCATGCGAATGAAGCCAGTGGATTTCTGGAGAAAGCGTACAAGCGCTGGCCGTGGGATTCGGATTTGAGCTATGCCCAGGCACTCCTCGACATCCAGCTCGGCCACCGCATGCGGGCAATCCGGATCTTGAATGGCCTGGTCCTGCACAACCCCGAGAATCCACTGTTCCTGAATGCGCTGGGTTATACCCTGGCCATCCGGGGGCAGCACCTCCATCGGGCGCGATCGCTGGTTAACCGGGCTCTCGCCCAAGACCCGCTCGACCCGGCACTTCTGGACAGTCTCGGCTGGGTGGATTTCAAGCTCAAGAACTGGAGTGGTGCGCTCCGCCATCTCGAGTTGGCACATCGGCTGAGTCCGGGAGAAACCACCATTGCATTTCATTGGGGACGCATCCTCTGGCAGACCGGGCACTACCAGGCCGCACGCAGGATCTGGATGGTCGCACTCAAGAAGGCCCCCAACGACGCACGCATCCGGAAGGCACTCACCTGGCATCCGGCTCATCCCTGAGCCGGGATGAACAGTCTTCAGAGGGCCTGGATCGGACTCGGATTGGCGTGCCTTTTGACCGGCTGTGTCTCCATCCCGGGAACCCCCGCACGCGAAGCCCTCTGGCGGATCCATGAATCCAGGGTCGCTGAGATCAGCGGTTTTGAGCTCGATGGACAGATTGGGGTCATTGATCGCAGTCGGGGCTTCACCGGATCTCTCGCCTGGCACGAAGGGCGATCGGAAAGTCTCGTTCTGGTCAGGGGTCCTTTGGGAAGCGGAGGGTTCCGCCTGTCGGGGCATCCTGGTCACTGGGTTTTGCTGACCGCCCGGGGCAGGCAAGTTGTGATCCGCCATGGCCTCCGGCCTGCACTCCGGCGCTGGTTTGGAATTCCCGTGCCACTCGCGAGCCTCAGGTTCTGGGTCTTGGGATTGCCCGACCCGCGCTTTCCGGCCGCCTTTTCATGGACCGCCCGGGGCCGGGTGCGGACGCTCCGCCAGGATCGATGGCGGGTCACACTCAGCCAGTACTTGTCGATCGGGGGGCGGGCGCTGCCAACGAACCTCATCCTGACCCACCGGGCGATCCGGATCCATGTGAGAGTCGGGCGCTGGTCGATTGACCGGGACAAGCCTTCCTGACCTTGAGGAACCAGGACGCAGCCTGTCGCAGCGGCCGAGTTCCGATTGCTTTCAGAATTAATAGGTTATCTTAGATATGCCGGATGGACGATCAACATCCAGTGTCCGGAGAGCGCTTTTCGGCTTGACAGGTGCCCCGGGTTTCTGTTATCCATTAGCCTCAATGAAAGGCGTCCCCGTCACAGGGGTAAATGGGATCTAAGGATTTGAAACGAAGTATTCGGGTCCAAGAACCTGTGCCATTCAGAAAAGGACCTCCGGCAACATCGTAGATCGGCCGATCACGCTCCGGATTCATGCAAGTCCGGGAGAAAGGCGGGTTTTAGTTGATGCCGGAGGCGTTGGAAACGCGCTCATTCGGATGCTCTGCGAATCACGACTGACTACTTAGGGACCGAATGGACGCACCACAAAGCCATGGGAGTATAAATGAAGAACCCAATCTCATCAACTATCCGGGCAGCTGCCTGGGTGGCGCTTCCGGTATTGGCCGCCGCCGCTCCTGCACTCGCCCAGCCATCCCTTCAACCCGATGTCATGATGGTCCGGGGCGTGGTTCCCAAGGTCGTCGCGCGAGCGGTCTACCTGAGAAGCCACAACCCGAGCGCATTCATGACGGTTACGATCGGACTCAAGCTGAATCATGAGCATGCCCTGGATACCTTCCTTCGGGCCGTTCAGGATCCGGCGAGTCCGAGCTATCACCGCTTCCTCACGCCTGCCGAGTTCACCCATACCTATGGGCCGACCCGATCTCAGGTTGAGCGTGTGGAACGCTATCTCCGGAGCGTGGGCATCGAAGTCACAGGTGTGTCCCGCAACCGGCTCCTCGTCCACACCGCGGGTGCCGTGCAATCCTATGAACATGCCCTGGGCGTGATGCTGAACGACTATTCCTATCACGGGCGGACGTTTTATGCGCCCTCCCATGATCCCGTTGTTCCCGTGTCCATCGCCGGGGATGTCCAGTCGTTCATCGGGCTTTCGGATGCGGCGATCATGCGCCCGATGATCATCCGGGCACCGGTTGTGGCGTCTAGGCACCCGACCGCCTCCGCGACCCCTTCGGGGTATTCGCCCCAGCAGATCGCCACCGTGTATGACTGGCCTTCGATCACAAATACGGCCAATGGCTCCGGGGTGACGATCGCCAATGCGACGGCTGAGAGCACGAACCTTTCGGTGAGTGACCTCGACACCTTCTGGAACCAGTATGGTCTGCCGAATCATACGGTGACCGTGATTGCGGTTGACGGGACTACCCGGTCGACCGGTGGAACCATTGAAACCACGATCGACGAGGAGCGCAGCGGAGCCATGGCTCCCGGCGCAACCCTCCTGGTCTATGATGCCGATAGTGCAACTGACCAGGATTTCACCGATACCTACAACAAGATCGTGACGGACAACACCGCAGAGGTCATGACGACGAGCTGGGGAGAGCCTGAAGCGGATGCCTCCTCTACCACGCTCTCGACGGACGATGGCATCTTCAAACAGGCTGCAGCACAGGGAATTTCTGTTTTTGCAGCAGCCGGTGACAACGGATCTTCGGATGGGACCAGCAACCCGGATACGGCAGACTTCCCGTCTTCTGATCCCTATGTGCTGGCTGCGGGTGGAACCACGCTCACGCTCACGAGCAGCGGAACCCGTTCGAGCGAGATCGCCTGGAGCAGCGGTGGCGGTGCGGAGAGCGCGGTGTTCAGCGAACCGTCCTGGCAGGTCGGCAACGGCGTGCCCCAGAACGGTTTCCGCAACACGTCCGACATGGCCATGGATGCCGATCCCAATACGGGATACTCTGTCTATGAAGGAGGCAGCTGGAGCGTGTACGGTGGCACGAGTTTCGTGGCCCCGCAGCTCGCCGGCCTTTGGGCGGATGGCGTCTCCGATGACAGTGGCACCCGTCTCGGCCAGGCCAATCAGGCCGAGTATGCGGTCGCCAACTCCAGCAACTATGCGAATGACTTCTATGACGTGACTTCCGGTAGCAACGGTGCGTTCAGCGCCGGCGTTGGTTGGGATCACCCGACTGGATGGGGGACTCCTGTTGCGACGAATCTCATCGCGAACATCGTGACGCCCTCAGGTGGAGGCGGGGGTGTTGCCGCGCCGACGGCGAGCAATGGCTCCGTCACGACCAGTGAAGGCACGGCGGTTTCCGGAACGCTTCAGGCGACAGGCCCGAGCGGGGCAGCGCTCACCTTTGCGATCGTGAGCCAGCCTGCGAACGGGACGGTCAGCCTGACCAATGCCTCGACCGGCGCCTTCACCTATACGCCGAATGCCGGGTTCACCGGTAGCGACTCGTTCACGTTCAACGCCTCGGACAGTGGCGGCGCCTCGAACACGGCAACTGAAACCGTGACCGTCAATGCACCGACGGTGGCAGCTCCGACGGCTTCGAACGGCTCGGTCACCACTTCCGAGAACAAGTCGGTTACCGGAACGCTTCAGGCGACAGGCCCGAGCGGGGCGGCGCTCACCTTTGCGATCGTGAGCCAGCCCGCGAACGGGACGGTCAGCCTGACCAATGCCTCGACCGGCGCCTTCACCTATACGCCGAATACAGGCTTTGCGGGAACGGACTCGTTCACGTTCAACGCCTCGGACAGCGGTGGCACCTCAAACACG
>JAJZNM010000172.1:2079-7191 GCA_021852325.1 Pseudomonadota bacterium | reverse complement strand
CTACCCGGTTGGGCTCACTTGCTGGAGGTTTGCCCATCTGGCAGCCATTCCCGAATGGTGGATCCCGTGCGCAAAGATCTTGAGCCCGATGGCGGGCCCTGATGAGTCATCCGGGTTCAGAAAATCGACCCCACAAGAAACCTGCGTGCGTTCATGTGTGAGCCGCCCGCATGCGATTGATGAGGCGTTCGCCAGGATCAGGCTGGCTTGAGCTGCCGCCCCGGGAAATGCCAGAACGGGGATACACAGAACCTGGTTTAGAGCCATTCATGCTCAACTGCCTTGCACTTGTGGTGGAATTCGCGCCTCTAGACTTTGTGGGTCCAGTGCTAACCCGGTCTGTAGGGAGATGCACCACCTGGACCTCGCTCGACGAGCAATGCCGGTGGTCGTACCGCCGGCATGAACTCGACCCGGATGCCTTTACCGCATCTCTGCACGCCGCCCCGTATTCCTTGCTGGCTCCAGCTGCATGTTCCATGGCGCTCACAGAATATCCGTGGGCGATATGCGCGGAGTGTGCGGCACCCTGAGGATCGCCTGCTTCATCTAGCTTGGCGGCATCACGATGATGCTGGGCGGCCTTTTCATGAGATTCCGCCGCTTGGCTGTGATGCTGCTGGGACGTTCGCTTGCCTGCTTTGCCCTCATCCCGCATGACAGTCCCCTGCATGGACTCTGGTTCTTTCATTGGTGACAGTGTCATTGGATTCTCCTGGTATCGTTGCTCTGAAGCGGGATGCTTCGTGTGAGTGATCAATCACCCACTCGTCCACAGTAAACTCAGATTGATCCAGGATCAGTACGCTAACACACGGAGGTTAAGCAAGAAGACCGTTTGCGTGATCTTGGAGGCTCGTGTGACTGACCCGGGTTCAATCGGAATCGGACCGGATGGACGGGTTCATCGAGAGAGCGGGTTCAGGGTGCGTCTCGATCTAGTGGCTTCTCCGGCCCGGTGGTTTGAAACGGGAGATGGCCATGCTGAGTCGAGCACGCCGGAGGGGATCACTGCTCGATCCATAATGCAGCTCGGAATAATCCCGGGCAAGCGCGTGGAGCGTGACCCTGGCTTCGGGCAGTTTTTGACCGATCCGCGCGGCAAAGGCGAGCGGTGTCTCCCACACTTCCGGGTGACCCCAGTCCCGCAGTCGGCGTACGAGTTTGAGCCAGATGCGTTCTTCAGGGGTCAGACGCAACCCGGTGAAATGAGACCAGAGCCACCACCCGCCAGTCGCCAGTGTGGGGATCAGCAGCGCGAGGAAGACGAGCCCGATCCATTCGAGAGTGTGATGTCGTGCGGGATCCAGGGAATCGAACAGCCGGCGTTGCAGGTGGGGACCGTATCCGAGCACCCATCGGTCCCAGACCGCGTTGAGGGCATCCCAGCCATTTTGCAGATGCTCCCAGATCCCTTCGTCCGGGAAGGTGAATCCAGCGATGTGGACACTGCCAGCGAAAAGCGCCAGCGTCGCCGGGCTGACGCGCGAGGCTGCGATCGCAGCCGTCGGGTCGATGCGCACCCAGCCCGTCCCCTGCAGCCACACCTCGTCCCAGGCATGGGCATCGCTTTCGCGAATCACATAGAAGCCTCCAAGCGCATCGTAACGTCCACCGACAAACCCCGTGACGACCCGTGCGGGAATGCCGGCCGCCCGCATGAGCACCGCAAAGGCGGATGCGTAGTGCTGGCAGAACCCCCGTCGGGTCTTGAACAGGAACTCGTCGACGGCGTCTGGGCCGCTCAGCTTGGGCGGGTGGAGCGTGTAGTAGAAGGGCTCGTCGTGAAAATAATCGAGTGCATGCCGGATGATCGCGCGGGGAGCGGGATCCTCTGAACGCCATGTTTGTGCGAGGGCCCGGGCCTTGGGATCGATGCCTGCGGGAAGCGCGAGATCACGCAGGCGTGCACTGACTGGCAATCCCTGCATCCCGAGGTCAGGATAGGAGATCGCCGTATAGGTCGTGAGATGGCGCAACGGGATGGGGCTTCTCAGTTCGAAGAAGGAGTCCAGGCGGGCTGCAATCGACCAGTCCACTGGATAATCCAGTGCGAAGAGGGCACGGGTCTCCGTGGGTTCGAGCGTGATGCGGTAGCGCACGGCGGGGCCCCTGAGGAAGGTCTTCCGTGGGGGCGGGATCGCCCCCACGCGTCCCGGAAGCCAGCGTGTTCCGGTGAAGCGGTTGAAGACGGGACCCCGGAAGTAGCGTTCGGAGCGCGGAGGCGGGGGGCCTTCATAGCGGATGCGGAAGACCATCCGGTGCGACAGGACGATCCGGTTGAGGGCGCCGGGATCGAGACTTCGGGGCAGTCCGAGCCGGCGCGGGTTCGGGGCACCGAGTCCCCAGAGCGGGCCCGGGATTCTCGGAACCGCGAGAAAGAGGAGAAGCGCCGTCGGAAGGGCCGCCAAGAGGCAGCGGAGTGCCGGTCCCAGCTCCGGCACGGGGTTCCGCACCTGCCAGGGTTCCTCGATCCAGAGCCAGATCGCGGTCAGTCCGATCAAGAGGCCTGCGAGATAAAGCGCAAGAATCGGCGACTGGCCGAGAAAGAAGTCGGCGCCGATCTCGAAATACCCGATCAGGATGAGGACCCGAAGATCCCGGGGTGATGCACTTTCGAGAATCTTGAGCGCGGCCATGAGGAGGAGGAGGGCGGATCCCGCCACGGCGCCGTTCAGGCTGTGGAAGGTCCCGAAGACGAGGCTGATCCCGATCGCCACGAGTGCGATCCGGAGCAGGATCGGTGGACGTTTGCCCGGCCAGGGGCGCGCGAGGCGGACCGGGAGGACCAGGGCAGCCAGGAGTGGCATCCACCAGGGGAGGCTCCAGAACAGGGGGACCCAGACCAAGACCAGGAGGAGGAGGAGTGCCGGCAACGGAGAAGTCCACGGCCTCCGTCCGGATCCGTTCACCGGGGTCGTTCTCATCATCGGATGGGTTCGGGGTAAAGCGCGAGATGGGTGAGGCAGCGATCGAGGTGGTGCAATCCCTGGCTCACGGGTACGGATCCGCATGGCAACTCGAGCCCATATTCAAGCTTGAGAGTGGACAGGTTGATCACCCAGCGGGTCAAGTGTGACAGACGCTCCTCGGGATCGCCGGGCGCATCCGCCCAGCGCAGGATCCGGATCTCCTCTCCGGCTGGCATCTCGAAATCCTTGATCAGGAGCCCGAGTCCCTTGGCATAAGCTGGCCAGCTGATGCGTTTGCGTCCATCTCCCGGGCGGTAGGGCCTCAATCCCTTGAAATCCTCTGCTTCGACCCGGTCGGAACGGCTCCGCATCGAGGTGCTCGGGCTCGCCGGGATGGGTCTCGGCGGCTCGGCCGGCTTCGGGTAGACGATCGATCGCACCGGGTAGGTCAGCGGATGAAAGGCCCGGAACAGGCCAAAGGGTCGCCTCGAGACAAGGCTCAGCCTTCCGGGGTCGAAACGCCCGCGGGAGCCGGTCGGAAGTTCGAGCACGCAGGTTCCCGTCTTGCCCGGAGCCAGGTCCAGGGGGGGTCCCCGGTGCTGGCCCCGGCGGGTCGAAAGCGTGAGATCGAGCCTTCCAAAAGCTGCCTCGTTCTCGAGCACGAGGCGGATGCGCATCGGTTCCCCCGCGAACACGGATGGCGCCTCGATCCCCAGGATCTTGAGACCGACCAGGTTGCGGTGCGTGCGGGTCATCGAGAACAGTCCGAGCCCGGTGAGCAGGAACACCAGGAAGAACGCCATGTTGTTGTTGTAGTTCATGGCGCCGAGAAACAGGGCGAAGAGCATGAGGGCGAACGCGAATCCGAACCGTGTCGGCAGGATGTAGGTCCGGCGATAGGGAATCCGTTCCGACCGGGAGGTTTCGATCAGGTCCGGCCGCCAGCCGGGATCCCTGCCGGAGTCAGTCTGGATGGATCTAGCGGCTGGCTCAAGCACTTCGGGTATTCACCCAGCCGCGAGGTCAGGGAACCGGAACAGCCTTGAGGAGCGAGGTGAGGCGATCTTCGTCACGATGACTACCCCTTGGGTATGCGAGCCGGTGGCGGCTCACGGCCACGAACACGGCCTGGATGTCATCCGGCCAGAGGTTCGTGCGACCGTCGAGCCAGGCATGCGCCTTTCCGGCCGCGATCAGTCCGAGCGCAGCGCGGGGTGAAAGTCCCTGCTCGAGTTCCCGCGATGCGCGGCTCAGGCGCACGATCTCGGCGATATAGCGAAAGACGGCTTCCGTGGCACCCACGTCGTGGATCTCGGTCCGGATCTGTAGCAGATCCTCGGGGTCGAGGAGTGCGGGGAGTTCGCGGAGCCGTTTTTGGGGATCGAGTCCACGCCAGAGCTCGGCTTCGGATTCAGGATCCGGATAACCCAGGGTGAGGCACATGAGAAAGCGGTCGAGTTGGGATTCGGGAAGGGGGTAGGTTCCAACCTGCTGCGCCGGATTCTCGGTCGCAATGACGAAAAACGGATCGGGCAGGGGACGGGTCTCGCCTTCCACGGTCACCTGGTTTTCTTCCATGGCCTCGAGGAGTGCACTCTGGGTGCGTGGGGTTGTCCGATTGATTTCGTCAGCGAGAATCAAGGATGCAAAAAGCGGTCCGGGTTCGAAGTGGAAGCGGCGTGCCTCCGGATCGTAAATTGAGGTACCGATGATGTCGGTCGGCAGGAGATCGCTCGTGAACTGGATGCGCTGAAAAGACAGGCCGAGAACCCGTGCGAGGGCCCGGGCGAGCGTGGTCTTGCCAACTCCCGGAATGTCTTCGATGAGGAGATGCCCACCCGCGAGGAGGCAGGTCATTGCCAGGCGGATTTCGGGGACCTTGCCGACCACGACCGTCGAGAGCAGCGAGAGGGCATCCTGGGCCCGGCTGTGGCGATCGGATGCGATGCGATTCTCAACAGGCAGAACCATCATCCCAGTGTAGCCGTGCACCCCATGAGAAGCAAACGCCCAGATCCGCCGAGCGGACGGATCTCACCCGGCAGATTCGGGTGCACCCCGGTGGGTTCGTCGAATGGTTTTATGGGGATCGGGCACCGGTGGTATATTGGAAGCGTTTCCTCCGGAGCCGGGTACGGCGAGAGCGATCCATGATGAAACCGCGAACGGGGCACTGGCTGATTGTGGGCCTGGTGGGAAC
>JAJZNM010000172.1:0-2069 GCA_021852325.1 Pseudomonadota bacterium | reverse complement strand
TGCGGAGGCGGCGGGGCCGCGCCTGCTGGCGGCGCCCCGCCGCGGCAGCCGCGTCGGCTCGCTGCTGGAGGCCTCCGAGGCGATCCGGCGGGCACGCGAACAAGCCATCCTGCGGGCTGACCGTTCCTTTGCGCGGGAGGCAGTCCAACACGGCCTGCGTCAGGCCTTTCGCCATTATTTCCTCCCCGATGCCGTCTTGTTGGCCGAGCAGACGCGTCCCATTCGCGGGCGGCATCTCATCCTCGAGCGTCTGCCGGTCGGTACCCGCTCGCCCCTCACCTGGGTCCCGAAACAGGCGGTCGCGACCGCGAGTGGGAGGCTCGGCATGAGC
The DNA here is from genome assembly GCA_021852325.1 of Pseudomonadota bacterium. Taxonomy (GTDB): domain Bacteria; phylum Pseudomonadota; class Gammaproteobacteria; order JAKAQQ01; family JAKAQQ01; genus JAJZNM01. The sequence continues at coordinate 1,738 of JAJZNM010000172.1, read as the reverse complement.
TGGGGCTACTATGAAGTCTCCGAACGGACTGCGGAGGGGCATCCGACCGCCGTCTACGGGAACTATGTGACCATCTGGAGACGGGATCACGGACACTGGCGCGTGTCACTTGAAATGCAAAATACCGAGCCGGGTCCGGGCAGTGGATTCCGCCGGCTGAGCCTGCATCCCACGGCGAGTTGACCGGACCCGGCGCCGGGGTGAGTGGAATGCGCCCCTGTGCGTGCGCTGCCGTCAGGTCGCCGGGCGCGCGCGCCGGTGCAAGAGGTGCCAGCCCACCGGGATCACCGAGGCCACGACGATGGCCAAGGTGCCCCAGATGAGATGGGTCCGGATCCAGGGAATGTTTCCGAAGTAATAGCCGGCCCCGAACAGGAGCCCGATCCAGATGCCTGCGCCGACGAGCGTGTAGAGCAAGAACCGGACGAAGTGCATGCGCCCGATTCCGGCGACAAAGGGTGCGAAGGTGCGCACCACCGGGATCAGGCGGCCGATGATCAGTGTGACACCGCCGTAACGCTGGAAATAGCCATGCGCCTGGTGGAGGTGGGCGGGATTGAACCAGCGGGATTCCTCGTAGTGGAAGACCTTGGGACCGACCCAGAACCCGATCCAGAAGTTCGAGAGGTTGCCGACCGTGGCACCCGCGAGGAGTGCCAGGACGGCCCAGAGCGGATTCACGGTGCCTTGTGCGGCGAGCGTGCCCGTGATGAGGAGCAGGGAATCGCCGGGGAGAAAGGGCACGATCACGAGCCCGGTTTCAGCGAAGAGCGTGAGGAACATGACGAGATAGGCCCAGGAGGCGTGTGCATGCACGAAGGCGCCGAACGTGTGGGACAGGTTCAGGATCGAGAACACGAAGGTCGTGATCATGGCATCCGGCCAGTGGGTGGGTCCGGGGGGCTTTGTCTGGGCCAGCCCGCTTGCGTGATCTCGACCACGGTGACCCGCCCGCGGACGGTCACCTCGCCGCCGGCCGTGACCGTGCAGGCGATGACCAGCCGACGACCCTCCCGGCTGTGGAGGCTCCCTTCAACCTCAAACGGGGCGAGGGGTGTCGGTTTCAGGAAGTCCACGTTGAGCGATGCGGTGACAAAACGCGGATAGGCGTGATCAGGGGCGGTTTCATGGATAATCGCGGCCGCCGTGCCGGTTGCATGGCAGTCGATGACTGAGGCCAGGAGACCACCGTACACATATCCGGGCAGCGCGGTATGCCAGGGGGCGGGGCTGAACGTGCAAAGGCTGCGTTTCCCTTTCTCGGCCCAGAGGCTCTGGATGTGATAGCCGTGCGCATTGAGACGCCCGCAGCCCATACAGTGGCTCCACGCTTCCGGGTAATGGTCCTGAAAGGCGTCCGGTCGGTTCATCGGGGTCCAGTTGTGGGATTCAGCGGATCCTAGTTTACGGGATCCCGCCCGGTCTTTCCGCGGCTGTGGGCCCGGCCGGCCGGCTCCACGTCAAGATCCCGCCGGGCTTTGGCCATGGGCGGGATTCAGTTACACTCATCGGGCCGGGAGGGGCATCCAGCCGGTGCGGAACCACCCGATTCCCGGTCCACACGCGTGCCATCCCGAGGGGGGGCGAATATCGTGCCACTGAATACGATTCCCGAACTCATCGAAGCGGTGCGTCAAGGCGAACTCATCGTGCTCATGGATGACGAAGACCGCGAAAATGAGGGCGATCTCGTGGTCGCGGCATCCCGCGTCACACCCGAGGCGATCAACTTCATGGT
>JAJZNM010000117.1 GCA_021852325.1 Pseudomonadota bacterium | reverse complement strand
ACTCCAGGACGCCGGAGTCGGTCTTGCGCTCGGCACCGACGGGGCGGCGAGCAACGACGACCTCGACATGCTGGGAGAGATGAGAAGCGCCGCCTTTCTTGCCAAGGGACTCACCCGGGATCCGGGACGACTGACCGCCCGGGAGGTGCTCGCCATGGCGACCCTGGGCTCGGCCCAGGCGCTCGGTCTCAGTGATGTGATCGGTTCCATCGAACGGGGAAAAGCCGCGGACCTCCTCGCCATCAATCTCGCGCGGCCCGCGACACTGCCCTGCTACGATCCCGTGGCGCAGATTGTCTACGCGGCGAGTCGTGACCAGGTGAGCCATGTCTGGATCGACGGGGTGATCAAGGTCGAGGACGGGAAACTGCTCGGCACTGCCCAAGACACGCTCATGGATACGGCGAACGCGTGGCGCGAGCGGATCCGGAGCCGGCACGCAGGATCCGGACCGTCCTGAGCTTGCCCTTTTCGTCGAGCGGGGACCATAATAACCGCAAGGATCATGAACACATCACCCGAACAACCCGTCCCGGAATCCGACACGCCCTGGGCCCGTGACTGGTGGGACCCGAACGGAAGCTACGCGACACTCCACCACATCAATCCGGTCCGCCTGTCCTTCGTGAAAAAACGTGTACACCTCGAAGGCAGCCGGGTGCTTGACATCGGATGCGGGGGGGGCATCCTGTGCGAGGCACTGGCCCAAGCTGGCGCCAAGGTCACCGGAATCGACCAATCCCGAGATGCCATCCGCATCGCCCAAGCCCACGCCCGCGCGGAGGGGCTCGACATCCACTATGAGACGGGCGACGCCGCATCCCTTCGACCCGGGCCCGAGGGCAGCTTCGATCTCGTCACCTGTTTCGAGCTCGTGGAACACGTCCCGGACCCCTCCCTCATCCTGGAAGCCACATCCCGGCTCGTGAAACCCGGCGGGTCGGTATTCGTTTCGACCCTGAACCGGACCTTCCGGTCCTGGATCCTCGCGATCGTTGCAGCCGAGCACGTGCTCAAGCTGACCCCACGTGGACTCCACCGCTATGACTGGTTCCGGACGCCTGAGGAGATCCGTGCCTCGGCTGGATCCGCCGGCCTCATCCTCAGGGACCAGCGCGGACTCCTCTATCTGCCGTTCCTGAAGACGGCATTTCTCACCGGGGACCTTTCGGTCAACTACCTCCTCCACTTTGAAAAAAGCGCCTCCTGACCGCCGCGCGATCGTCCTCTGGCTGTTCGACCTCGACGGCACCTTGGTCGACACGCTCCCGGATCTCTACACGGCGCTCGTCGAAGTCTGCCGGCACCACAAACGATCCCCTCCGGCGCAGGAACGCACGCGGGAAGTGGCCTCGCGGGGTGTCCGGGCGATGCTCGAGCTCGTCTGGGGTGAGAAAGCCGATCCCGCCCTCCTCAGCCAGTTGCGCGAGGAGTTCATCGATTCCTATCGCCTGCATGTTGCGGATCAATCGCGCCCCATGGCCGGAATCGAGGAGCTCCTCGAAGCCATCACCCGGCGCGGACGGGCTTGGGGCATCGTCACGAACAAGCCCGCCTCGCTCACGCACCCGCTCGTCCAGGCACTGGAACTTCCCTCAAGGCCGTGCGTGGTCATCTCGGGTGACAGCTCCCCCTACCCCAAACCGCACCCGGCTCCGGTGATGGACGCCCTCGCCCAGGCCCACCGGAAACCCCATGAGGCGGCCTTCATCGGGGACGCCGAAAACGACGTCCGGGCCGGGCGCGCCGCAGGCGTGCTCACCCTCGTCGCGCTTTGGGGGTACCTCGCCTCCGGGGATGAACCCGGATCCTGGCAGGCCGATGGGCTCGCCCGGACACCCGCGGATCTCGAGAACTGGCTGGATTGACCGAGGGTCAGGTGCCGGGGTGGGGGTTGCCTACCACGATCCGTCCGATCATGCCCGCGGCAAAATGCCCCGGCTCATGGCAAGCATATTCGAGCACCATCGGGTGGTCTGGGAAGCGCCAGATGATCGTCTCGGTCTCGCCCGGCCTGAGGCGGATCCCATTGGGATCGTGCATCGGCATCCCGGGATGCGATGCCATCTCCTTTTCGTGTTCCAGCTGCTCGCGAGAATCTCCGATCACGAACTCGTGATCGAGCCGCCCGACATCGGTCACCACAAATCGGACGGTCGCCCCGGGCGGGACATGCACGATGGCCGGCACAAACCGCATGGTATCGAGTGCCCGGATCCGAACCGTTTGGGTGACCTCATCTGCCCGGCCCGGCGCACCGAAGGAGAAGCGGGTTTTCGAGCTGTAAGCGGCGTTTTGGGAGCGGGCCGCCTTCGGCGCGTCTGTGCCCGCCGCCGGACGCATTGGCGCGGAAGCGGATCCGAAACCCGGACCGCCACCCGTTCCCGCCATGGACATGGTTCCAAAGCCTGGCGGGACCTGGGCCATCGCTGCCGGCGGCATCCCGTGCAGGAGGACGGATGCGGCAACGAGTACCAGAACGCCGATCACGCTTTCGATCGCGACGGCGCGGTAGCAGTGGGCGATCTCCCGCCTTTGCCCCGCTGCGCCCGGATCCACCTCGTGCGTGCGCGCGAGGCGGTTCGCCCACCGCTTTGAAGCAACCACGAAGCCATGTGCCTTACGGATGCGCGGCAACCGGATGAAGCGGTTGTAGGCACCAATGGCGATCAGGAGGGCAACCAGGCCGAGCTTGACCAGGAGCACATGCCCATAGGCTGTGTCGAAGAGTGCGGACCAGCTCCCGAGCTGCTTCCAGGCGGTCCAGATGCCGGTCACGAGGATGAGTCCCAGGCCGAAGCCGGCGAGGGAGGATAAGCGCTGGAAGAGGTCCCCTGGGAGATCGGGCCTGAGCTCGCGGATCTTCCTCCTCAGGACCGGGAAGATCACGAGTGTCATGCAGAAGAGTGCGCCGACCCATAAACCCGCCGCAAGGAGATGGAACCAGTCCACGAACACGCCCAAGCGGAAGTCGCCATGATCGGCCGGATGACCGGTTTCACTCCGGGTGAAAGCCACCCCGGCAAGCAGGATGAACATGGGGATGGCGAGCGCACGAGCGCGCCGGGCCGAGACGAGTCCCGAGAGCCAGAGCAGCCAGAGGGCGAGGAGCAGCGGCGGTCGGAACCACCAGATCGACCCGTACCGGGTGGCCTGGAGTACCTCCGGAATGACCTGGGGCAGGCCCGTGAGCGGACCTCCACTCATCTCCAGGCTTCTCGAGATGAGGATCAGGACGCTGCTCAGGGTGAGCCCGAGCAGCGAGAGTCCCGCGAACCTCCAGAAGGGACGGTGGAGAGCGGCATCCTGGTCCCGGGGGAGCACCCAGAGCCAGCTGGCCATCATGCCGATCGAGCTGACCACGGCGATCACGTCGATCGCGGTCAATGCGATGTACAAAGGATGCATCAGATCAAACCTCCCCGGTTATTTCACCCGAAAATACCAACGCCCTTCCGTATGGTGACCATCGAAGGCGATCACGCTCCAGTAGACGAAGTAGAGACCGGGCGCGAGTGGCTTCAAACGGGTCTCAAGGAGCGCATGCTGACCCTTGGGAATGAACCCCGGGCCGATACTCACCTCGTGGCCGTGCGAGCTCCGCACGATGAGCTTGGAAAAAATGGGCTCGATCCCGGCATCAAACCAGATCTTGACCGTGTGGGGACCCGCCTTGAGATCGGCTCCTACAGAGGGCGAGGAGCGGTCCGGAAAGGCGTGCGCAAAAGCAGGCCCGGCGAGAACCGCACAGGCGCCCATCAAGAGTCCGAACAACAGAGAATGCCTGAGGAAGGTTTTCTTCATGATCCAGCACTCCAGAGGGGTGCACCGAGGCTTTTGGGAAACAGGTCATCGAAGTAGAAATCGACGCCGAGGAGGATTCCGGGATGGTCTCCGGTTGCGGAGTTGATGGGCAGCTCGAACTCCACCCCCCACTGGAGATAATGCCCGATCCAGATCAGGCCCGGGTCGATGTAACCCGTGGTCCTGACCGGGCAGTCGCGGTCTAGACAGGTTTGCATGGGGATCTCGACGATCGGCACCATGTTGTTGAATGGGGCGACAATGCCCTCGTCATGCACAAAGTCCTGGAGATAGGGAATGCTGTACTGCAGGGAGAAATCCCAGTTCAGGACCCGTGGCGCCATGGCCGAGTTGCTCGGGATGTTCTCCGAGATGGCGCCACTCACAGCAAACGGGGTCCAGTATCGCAGCGAAAACGGCAGGAAACCCATGCCCTGTCCGAATGCGAACTCCGGCGTGTAGACCGAATAGGGCGCGCCGATCGCCCGGCTTCCGCTTCCGCCGAAGGTTCCTGCCATCTGGAGCATCCCGATTGATTCCGTGGAGGCCACCTTGTAGAGCTGGTAATCGACGGCGAAACTCCAGTCATCGAGCCCCCGCATTGCCGGTCCGGATCCCGGAATCACCTGCTCGTAATCGGTTCCGAGGACGAAGCCGAACTTGCGGGTCAGGGTCTTGGCGTAGGATGCCGACAAGATGTCGTCAACGCCTCCAGGGGTACGAATCGAGTCGAAGACGAGGGGGAGTTCGTCTGCCACTCCCGGATCGTCAAATGTCAGGGTGGCCGGAAACACCCGCATGCCGACCACCGCGTGTGCGGAAGCCCGGTGCATTCCACATACGGATGCCACGAAAAAGAGACCCACGGCGGTGATACGGATCCATCTGCCTCGTGCCCTCGCAGCTCGGCTGGAGCGCGCCCAGTCGGGTAACGCGACCCCGGTTCTGTCGAAATCACGGTCAGGCACAACCCTGCCAACATTCAGGTGCATCAGGAGACCCCCTGTATACCAATATGGATAGTCCTGGAGACCCCAGGGATACGGGGCACTCCCGGTCATCCGGAGCGAAACGGGCGGAAATGCCCGGTTCAGGTCAGAGGGAAGTAGGTGGCGCCCGGGGTTCGGAGATGAGCGCGTGGATCCGGCGAATGAGGGGCCCAGGCTTTTGGAGGGCGGGACGAGCGAAGGCGAAGCTGTAGATCGGCTGGAAGCCATCCTGGCGGGGACTATAGACCTCGATCGCACTGTGCGCGACCACGTGGCAGACCGGGCAGAGCAGTCGCGCCCTCTCCGAATGATGGTGGTGCCCGCTGTCCAGGGCATAGAGCCCGACCGCGGCTGCGAGCGCGAGACCGGCCATAACCCGTGCCCAACGACGGTTCCGCAATCGGGACCAAGACGGGGTAAGGTCGTTATGGAGCACGGGACGGACTGCTCATGGGGGATGCACGATGGTGAACCCGAGCGCCCATCCTAGCGGGTAGGCGATATCGAGTCAATCGCCCGATGGCCCCGGTGGGACCTGAGAACCCGCGAAGATCCCTCGCCCTGAGGCCGCCGGGAGCACGGGTCCGGAAGGCATCACCGGCACCCACCCGGTCGCCGCCCTCGAGGGTGCGGTAACCAAATGTATCCAGCCCTCCGGGAGCAACATTTGGTAACCATCCCGAGGCACCGGATGCGTTTCCGCCCACTATACTCGTTTCCTATGCACGCGCACCCCACCCGCATTCTCGTGATCGATGACGATCTCAGGATCCGTGCATTGCTCGAGGAATACCTGCGCGGGGAAGGGTACGAGGTGCGGAGCCTCCAGCACGGGGGATTCCTCGACGCCGAGCTCGCCCATCACAAACCGGATCTCATCATCCTAGACCTCATGCTCCCAGGAGAAGATGGACTCCTGATCTGCAGGAAACTCCGGGGCCAGGGGATCACGATCCCGGTCATCATGCTCACGGCCAAGGGTGAACCTATCGAGCGCATCGTAGGACTTGAGATCGGGGCCGATGATTATGTACCGAAGCCCTTCAATCCACGCGAACTTCAGGCCCGGATCAAGGCGGTCCTACGGCGCAGGACCGAGCCCCCTCCACCGGGGGCACCGGCCACCGACAATCTGAGGGTCGAGTTTGGATCTTTCGTGTTCGACCGCGCCAAGCGCTGCCTCCACCGCGGAGAGAAGCGAATCGCCCTGACGACGAGCGAGTTCGCGGTCTTGGACGCGCTCGTGACCCATCCCCGACGTGCGCTCAGCCGCGAACAGCTCCTCGAGCTCGCACGCGGCCGTGCCTACACGGCCTTTGACCGCAGCATGGATGTGCAAATCTCGCGCCTGCGCCACCTGATCGAGGAGGACACCTCGAGTCCACGCTACCTCCAGACGGTTCGCGGGTACGGATACGTATTCGTGCCGGACGAACCGGAATCCGCATGAAACTCCTTCCCGGCCGCCTCCTGCCGCGTCTTGCGCTCCTGATCGCGCTCCTCATCATTTTCACCCAGATTGCGTGGTTTGCGATCGTCGAGATCTTCTGGTTCCCCCATGCCCTGACCAACCGGGCGAACTTCCTCACGACAGAAATCCGTCTCGCGCAGGTGAGCCTCACGCACCTTTCCGGGGCGGCAAAGGCGCACTACCTCGCAATTTCGGGGACCGGACACCTCTTCCGGGTGATCCCCGCGCATACGGATGTACCCCACCATCCCCTCGGGACCAACCCGCGCCTTTCTGCCCTCAACCGGGCACTCGACCGGTCGCTCAGACAAAAAACCGTCTTTGCCCGGGGAGCCCAGCATCACCTCTGGATCGGGTTCAGGGCTCGAACCCATCACTACTGGCTGATCCAGGATGCCTCCCCTCCCCGGCCGCTCGTCAACCTGTATCGTCTGCTCTGGATCATGCTCGGCATCCTCGCTTCCGTCGGGGGTGCCTATCTCATCCTGTTCCGCTCGAACCGGAGGCTCGCGGCGGTCCTCGCCGCGGCGCGCGAGGTGGGGCAGGGCAGAAAACCGGTCATGCTTGAGGAGCGTGGTCCCCAGGAGATCGTGGATCTCAGCCGCGGATTCAACCAGATGGTCCATAACCTCGAGAAGATCGCAGAGGACCGGAGACTCATGCTGGCCGGCATCTCCCACGACCTGCGTACACCCCTCACCCGGATCCGGCTCGGGCTCGAGCTGATCGCGCGGCGTGGAGAAGCTGACCTCACCGCAGGATTGATCCAGGACCTCGAGGAGATCAACTCGATCCTGAACCAGTTCCTCGACTATGCGCGCGACGAATCGACCGAGATCCCCGAGATGTTCGATTGGAACACCCTGATCCGGGAGGTCGCCGAACCCTTCCAAGAATCCGGCCATCCGATCCGTCTAACACGCGAGCGCCTGACACCTTCT
>JAJZNM010000155.1 GCA_021852325.1 Pseudomonadota bacterium | reverse complement strand
GAGGTAGCGCATGATGAAGGCGCCGACCGAATGGGCATCGGCATCGATGCCCCAGAAATCCTGCGGCTTCGCATTGCCCAACACATGGCTGAAGCCGGTTCCCACAGGGTCGATGAAAACAAGATCGGTCCGCCGGAGGATACTCAAGTGGTTGGGCAGGATCGCGTAGGGCGGAGCCTTGGCAAACCCCGAATGGGGCGGAAGGGCTACCCGCACGGGCCCAAGCCCTCCAAAATCGACCCAGTTTGCCGCGGATCCCGGCCCCCCGTTATAGGCAAAGGTGATCGGCCGGCGGGTTTCGTTGTGGACGCCCCGGCGAAGATATGCGATATAGAAAATGCTCGCGATGGGCATTAGCTTCGCATTGCGCATGATGAGCGTGCCCGCCTGAGCTTCGTAGCGGATGGTTTTGCCCTGGATCGTGACTGATCCCTCAGTGGTCACGAACCGGGAGTGGGTGCTGGTAGGAGCAGCCTGGGCCCAGGGTCCCCAGGACATGGCGCAGGCCCCGAGCACGATGAGGAACAATCGGGTGGTTCGGTTCATGGGACTCTCCGGAGCAGGCGTGTCATCTCGTCGATCTGCCTGTGGCGATGAACAAAAAAACCCGGGGCGTGAAGCGCCCCGGGTAGCATCGTAGATCCAATCCGTGCAAGATCAAGGCTCAATCATGGGTGGCCATGCGGATGAAATGGTCCAGATTGGCATGCAGCTCGTTCAACGAGGCATGATGGAGGTAGAGCATGTGGCCGCAGTAGTAGAACTTGAGGTGCACATGGCTCTGGAGCGCCTTCGGCAGGCCGAGGTGCTGCATCGTGTAGACCGTTGCATAAAACGGTGTTCCGAGATCGAAGTAGCCGTTGTTCACGAGCAGCTGGAGGTGCGGGTTCGTGACCATGGCCCGCTCGAGATCCGGGGCGACATTGGGATAGCCGGGCCAGCCGCCACCCAGCGTCGGTATCGGGGACTTGTGCTTCCAGTTCCAGCTTCGATTGACCTGGTAGCTCAGAATGACGTAATGGTGACGGGTGTGATAGTGCAGGATATTCTGGACATACCAGTTGAAAGCACCGGTGAACGCCCCGTCGATGGCCGAGGTCATCGTTGAATAGACGGGCAGGGGCAGCATCGGGACCAGTTTGTAGTTCGTGTAGCGGGCATCGAGCCGTCCGGTCTGTTTGTCTTCCGAGTTCAAGAGGAGGCCCTGGAACTCGGATCCGGTGATGCGGAGGTCGGCGCGGCGCCAGAGATGGGCCGGGAGGCTGGTGTACTCGACGAGTTTGGCGATGACCTGGTTTTTGGCTGCCGGGCTCAGGGTGTCGCCCATCATGAGGGCATGGGCATAGGTACCGGTTGCGAAGTGCTCGACCTGTTTCAGGAACGCGGGCAGGTTTTTGGGCCGGGGGTGGATCCGATGGTGGTACCAGGCGACCGCGGCTTCGGAGGGCAGGTAGAGGATGTAGGGGAGGTCATTGCCCGGGGCGAACGAGGCGGTTTCGAAGTTGAGGATGGAGGAGAGGAGGATCACGCCGTTGAGCTGGACGCCGTGCTGCTGGAGGTAGTTCGAGAGGACGGCGGAGCGGGTGGTGCCATAGCTCTCGCCCAGGATGAACTTGGGGGAGTTCCAGCGGTTGAACTTGGTGAGGTAGCGCATGATGAAGGCGCCGACCGAATGGGCATCGGCATCGATGCCCCAGAAATCCTGCGGCTTCGCATTGCCGAGCATGCGGCTGTAGCCGGTTCCGACCGGGTCGATGAAGACGATGTCGGTGCGATTGAGAATACTGTCGGGGTTTTTGACGATGGGGTAGGGAGGCGGGGGGGAGGACTGGGCGTTGGTCGGTACGGCTACGCGCCACGGCCCGATTCCGCCGAGGTGGAGCCACACGGTCGATGAGCCGGGTCCGCCGTTATAGGCAAACGTGATCGGCCGGTCCTGTTCGTTGGAAATCCCGTCTCGCGTGTAGGCGACATAGAAGATGCTCGCGATGGGCTGCATCTTCGCATTGCGCATGATGAGGGTGCCCGCACGTGCCGTATAGCGGATGGTCTTCCCGTTGATGACGACGCTGCCGTGGGTGACCACGGAGCGGGAATGGATGGCGTGAGGCGCCATCGGAGCGGGCATCGGTTTGGCCAGTGCAACCGGCGCGAGCATCAAAGCCGACCAGAGACCGGCTCCGACCCATAAAACTCTAAAATTCAGTTTTTTCATTGGGTTCCCCCATGTTTTTCAAAATGATAGGTGATGTGACACGATTACATGTCAGGAACTTTGATCGTATCATGCGGGAAAGGTTCCAGCCGGATCCTGGTGTCGGGCTCACGGGCCGGAGCTTTTCTGCCGGACTGGCCCGGGACCGTGCAAGGGGTCTACAACTTGCTCATAAATCATGAAAAAATCGGGCCCTGGCTCCGATGAGAGGGGCACTGTGCCTGGGCCCGGCGCGAGGTAACCTGCGCGCCGGGAGTCCCTCGCACGGAAAGACCCTTGCGGCACTAAACCCTGCAGGCCGGATGGGCATCTAATAGGGTATGGAAGAGACACTGCCCCGCATGGCCAGCACCTGTGCTTCGGCCGATGCACCCGATGCGCCGGATGATCTCGTTCAGCGCGCGATACGGGGCGATGTTACTGCCTTTGAGACGCTTTACCGGCTCCATGTGGGACATGTCTACGGCTTGAGCCTGCGTTTGTCAGGCGATACCCACAGTGCAGAAGAGTGCACCCAGGAAACCTTCGTTCGGGCGTGGCAGTGCCTCGGCCGGTTTCGCGGTGAAGCGGCGTTCGGGTCGTGGCTGTACCGGATTGCCGTGAATGTGATGCTCAACCGCTATCGCCGAGAGGTCCGCCGGACACTGCTGCTCGTGTCAACCGACACGGAGGAGATGGAACGTGTCCCTGGCGGGAATGCCCCGCTAGGTCTTGCGCTGGATCTGGAGCAGGCGATCCTGGAACTTCCTCTGGCGGCCCGGATGGTTTTCGTCCTGCATGAAATTGAAGGCTATGGACACCCGGAAATCGCATCCCTGATGCACTGTGCAACCGGAACATCCAAGGCGCATCTCCATCGCGCCCGCCGCCGGTTGCAGGCCCGGCTCCGCTCATGACCAGGACTCCGGATGAGACGGGATCCAGGCTGGTTGAGGCCGTGCAGGCGGCTCCTCGCTCCCAGGTACCAGGGCGCGATCTCTGGCCGGAGATCGCCGGGCAGCTCACGCCCCGGAAAACCGGATGGACCCGGAGCCAACCGCTCATCGCGGCAGCCGTCGCCTGCCTGGCCATCGGGGTGTGGCTCGTCACGTCATGGCAATTGTCCCCTGAACCGCCAGGGATCCTCGGGCGAAGGCCAGCCACGCGTGTTCAGAGCATGCGGCCGGAAAGCCCGTCGATGGCACTGATCGAGCGTGCCCTCCACGATCCGGCCCTGCCACCTTCCGAGCGTGCTGTTCTGGTTTCCAACTATCGCATCCTGGATCACGCGCAGGGCGCAATTGACCACCTGCTGGCTCGTCATCCTGACGCGCCGGGGCTCGGTGGGATCGTTGTGCAGCTCGAACTGGCGCGTGCACGGTTCCTGTCGGTCGTCGAAGAGACGCAACTCCAATCCAACCCGAGGATCCTGCCATGAAGACCCCGTTCTCACCCATCACCCACTCCCTGTTGCTCGGCGCGCTCGTGGCGGGCTTGGCGGGACCCCTGTTCCCCGTGAGGGCTGCCCGGGCCTCACCCATCCGTTATATCCTGCCCCACGTCCGGCCCGCCCCGCACATCTCAATCCGCAATCTGGCCGGATCCGTCACCGTCCGGGGATGGCGCCAGGATGCCTTGCGCATCACGGGTACACTGGGATCCAGGCGAGAGCATCTCTCCGTCCAGAACCGCGATGGGCGCATCCGGATCCGCGTGGCGTATCCGGAATATGCGATGAATCTTGCGGGCTCGCATCTGGTCGTCGACATTCCGGCCGCAAGCCGCTTGGCTGTGAAAACGGTGAGTGCGGATATCGATGCGAGCCGCCTGACCGGAACCGTGCGGCTCAGAACCGTCAGCGGAAATGTCCTCCTGCACTCCGAAGCACACCGCATCGCGGTGAAAACGGTCAGTGGGGCGATTGGGCTCTACGGATCGGCTCCTTTGGCGCGGACCCGGATCCAGTCGGTGAGCGGCGGGGCGGCCATTCGGGAAATCCAGGGCAGGATCCGGGCGATGAGCGTGAGTGGTGCGATTCATCTCACCGGCCATTTGCGGGTGATCCGTGCCGCACTGCATACAACTTCGGGTGACATCCGCTACACGGGTCCGGTTTTCTCCTCTGGCCGGTATGTCCTGACCAGTGTGAGCGGAGACATCTACTTTCGCACCGTAGCGCATCCCGACGCACGGTTCCGCATCTCGACATTGAGCGGCAGTATCGTGAATACATTGGGCCCGCGCCCGCGCCGGGCCGACCAGTATGGCCCGGGCTGGATCCTGGATTTCGTGAGCGGTGTTCCTCACGCATTCGTGAAGATCCGCAGCCTGAGTGGCGGTATTTCCTTGCAGAAACCTTGAACCGGGGTTCAGGCGGAGTCCCGAACGTTCCGGATCTGCGGCACGCCTCCCGCGGACGGGCCCGCTCGGGAACCCCGACCTCTGCTCAATCCGGAGAGTAGCACCTCCTGCACGGGGACTGCGAACCGGGGGTGCTCCATCAGAAGTAATCCCGTCCGATCCGCCAGCCCAGGTAGACTCCCAGGATCGAGCCGAGTCCAGAGACCACCCATGCACTCATCAGGCCGATATACGATCCAAGCCACCAGCCCACGATCCCGAGGAGCGTGGCGAGCACGAAGATTAACATCTTGGTCAACGGTCTGGTTCCCAATGGACTTATCAGGCTGAGTGCGTGTGGGGTAACCGGTTGCTGGCAAACTGTTCCATCCCCGCCAGTGATTTTACGCCAACCGCGTGGGATCCCGTCCGGTCAAACTGTCGTGAAATGGAAAGACGCCGATCCTCTACGTCCCACCGGTACATAATCAGTTGTTACAGGCCCAAGCAGCTTCACACCGGATCCTTTCGACTTCAAGAAGTATCATCCAAGTCCTGCCTAGCCTTATGGACTTTGGGAATGAATCGTCCGGGGCTTTTGCGGCACGCACTGAGGAAAGTATTTCCTCACTTTTGCAAGGATGGTTTTCCAACGTGCCGAGCTGCCGACTCCCCGTGGCAGGTCAACCGCCACGGTCCGGAACGACCGATACCGCCTGTTAGGCATATGGGCATAGACATTCCTCATCCCGGGAATCACCCGGTAGCAAAAACGGGTACTCGGTGTACCACATGAATGTGATTCCTTCTCTATTAAATTTATATACCCCCCATATCGATAGTCACCACCACTGGAAGGAGGCTCCGGACTCAAGATGATGCCATTGGCGCCGAGCCGTGCGGCCTGTCGGCACAGTCTCTGCAACACAACAGCATCGACCCCCACTGAGCTGTACCCACCATATCCGGTGGCATCCAGCCGGGCCACGACCACATCATGAAGCGGGAGATCGGGCCGTTCGAATACCGTGACTTGCGAGACCGGAATAGGCGGATGAACAGGGCCCACGACGCGGGGAGCGAACGAGCAACCTGCAAGATCCAGCAACAATGTGCCGACCAGAAGAAGACTGATTTGGGAGGTTCTAACAGACCCGTTTGACCAGCGGACATCCATAGCAGCAAATCCCGATTCAAGGTGAATCTGTTGTCGGAAAACCCGAGTTGCCTACTATAGCAGCCTGCGTAAACTGAAACGGACCTATGTTGTTGGCCGAGCTCAGGTCGCTGTAGGCAGTACAAGAGTCTATGTTATTGTTGGTACAAAGACCTAGCACACTGCTCAGCGATGCCGTACCACCCATCTCCGACAAATGTGCTCCCAAGGTTGTGGAGTTGACCCGCTGGCTCCAGGCGATCTGCGCCAGCAGCTTCTTCGGGTCGAAGGTCACGGGTTGGGTCTCGGGTGTGAAGGTGGGTGCACTGACCAGTTGTCCGCTATCGTTCTCCGGATCGCCGTCCGCGGCATGCCCGGTATTGGACACGAAGCTGTAGGTCAGCGGATTAGTACCGGTGATCTGGTATTCCGCGCTTGAACCGTCAGGAAAGATTGTCAGGAACACGGTACCGGGCGGAATGGTGTATCCCGTGCTCTCCTGAACGAGCCAGACGCTCACGGCCGAAGCCTGGACGGTTCCCGTAAAGGTGCTGGCCACGCTCGCGGGGATCTGTACCGCCTGCGACGGGGCAGAGATCGCGAAGGCCTGCTCAAGCTCGGCCATCGAGTTCGTGTCGTCTGTCCAGTCGTAGTTCCACGTGCAGGGAGCGCCGTCCGCAGTCGAGATACAGAAGCCCTGTACACTGATGCTCGCGAGGAGATAAGCTCCCGGGTTGACGATTTCGAACAGTACGGACATCCTGTTGCCCGAATAGGCACTCGCGGGGATCGGCGTGGAATAAGCCTCACTTTGAAAAGCGGCGAGCGAGGTACAACTCGTGCATTCCTGGACGATCAGGCCGGTGGCCATTACCCGGCTGACCGCAAGCAAGCACATGGCCACGGAAATCATGAAGCCTAGGGTCAGAAAACGATGGGATCGAGTGGATGTCATGAGTGTACTCCTTGATGCGGGTTGGATCGCGTCTCATACCGGGGGTCATTCCCCTCTGCCTGCAAGGCTACCCCCCCCCCCCCCTGAGTTTTGTCAAATGGTCCACCACCTTGAGCGCGCGCCGATTTGATGACATCCGAGGACGGGAGTATAGATACCTCCCTATCCGCCCACTATCCGATGGATACTGCGGCAGCGGGTGACCGGTTTTGAGGCAGGCCAAGAGCCCGAGATCCCATGCGGCCACCCGCATCCGTCGGCAAGCACCCGGGAGGCCTGTTCAGCGGGCGGCCCCATCCTCATGGCCCGGACCGGGTCGAGGGCGGGCTGCCGGTTGATGGGCGCTCGTGGCTCAGCCAGCTAGTGGACTGTAACGATTGAATCGGGAGTGATTCGCCGTGTCGGATCGAAGTATTTCCACTTCACGGGTTTGGGCTGTTTGTTGTAGTGGCGGATGTATCGCATGAGTTTTCTCTTCAGGTCGGGGACGGAGGTGAACACACCGCGAGCGATGACATCGCGCTCGATCTTGGCGAACCACAGTTCGACCTGGTTGAGCCAGGACGA
>JAJZNM010000059.1 GCA_021852325.1 Pseudomonadota bacterium | reverse complement strand
TGCCCACAGCGAAGCCCCGGCGCCGGTGTCGGCACTCTTGTCGGGTGCGCTCCTCAACTGTGCCATGCTGGGTATCGTGCGTTACCTCGCGATCCTGCGGCATTCACCGGTTTATGCCGTTGCCGAGACGGGACTCGTCGTCCTGGGTGCCCTGAGCCTTTGGGTCGCCGCACTCTTCATCACACGCCAGACGCTCATCAAGCGCCTGGCCGCCTATTCAAGCCTCGAGCACATGGGCATCATGGCCATCGGGTTCGGGTTCGGAACACCGCTTGGGGTGATCGGCGCCCTTTACCAGATGCTCAATCACGCACTCACGAAATCCGCCCTATTTTTCGGTGCCGGAAATTTCCAGCACGCCTACCACAGCAAGCAGATCGCGAACATCCGGCGGGTACTCGATGACTTCCCGGTCACCGGGGCGCTTTGGCTCGCGGCGGCCGTGGCCATCACCGGGGCTCCCCCCTTCGGTCTCTTCTGGGGCGAGATCACACTCCTGCGCGGTGGCATGGCGAGCGTCAATGCCTGGGCGGTGGCCTGGACCGGGATCCTCCTGATCGTGATCTTCATCGGTTTTCTGAAACACTTCCGGGTCATGTACTTTGGCCGCAAGCCCGCCCAGCCTCCCGATACCACACTCCACTGGACGGAAGTCGCACCGCTCGGCTTGTCGGTCGCAGCCGTACTCGTGCTCGGCCTGTGGTGGCCCCACCCGATCTGGATCTATCTCCGCGCCATTGCGCGGCACTTCGAGGGCATCTGATGCGCCCGTGCACGACCCGCATCCTTCCCGCGGACGAGTTGCTCGCGGCACTCAGTGATCTCCTGCCCCAAGGTGAAAGAAACCCCCACCGGCGCCTGCGGATGGCCTATGCCCGGAACCTCCGGGAGGGCGGGATCGAGGCCCTCTATTGCCTGAGCCAGTGCGCCCAGGAACCCTATCTCCTCTTGCGCGTCCGTCCAGAGGGGCAAAGGCTTCCATCTCTAGCCAACCGCTTCCCGCTCATGGGCTGGTACGAACGAGAGATGCATGACCTCTTCGGACTCGAGTTCGAGGGCCATCCCGAACCCTATCCGCTGGTCCTCCATGAAGGCGCAGACCCTGTCCACCCGCTGCGTGTCGCTCCTTCCAGCGAGCCGATCGGCTTCTCGTCGTTACCCCCGGCTGCCCCCGTCATGGTCGGGTCCGAAATCCAGCGGCTTCCCTTCGGACCCGTGCGGGCGGATATCGTCGAATCGGCGCAGTTTCTCTTTTTCTACATTGGCGAGGGCATTCTCCACTACCAGCCGCGCCTGTTTTACAAGCATCGCGGCATGGAACAGCGTTTCGAGGGGTCGACCCTCATGCGGGGTGTCATGCTCTCGGAACGGGTCTCCGGAACGGATTCCATCGCGCACGCTCTCGCCTATTGCCAGGCGTGCGAGCGCGCACTCGGCTGGGCCCCGCCCCCTCGTGCCATCGGGATCCGGGTCCTCCTCGCTGAACTCGAGCGACTCACGAACCATCTTCATTTTTTCGGCGAACTCGCCAAGATGACGACACTCAAGGTCGCTGACGCCGAGGGACACTGGCTTGAGGAACGTGCCAAACAGATCAACGGCACACTTACCGGGAGCCGGTTCCTGCGTGGCATCCTCTGCGTGGGTGGGCTCCGTCGCGATCTCGATCTCACGTCTCTCGGGGATGCATTCGCAGCACTCGAGCCCGAGGTCGTGGCCTATCTCGAAAGGCTCGAGGACACCCGGAGCTATCTCGACCGGCTGCTCGGCACCGGACGGCTCGCACGTGAGGTCGCATTCGATCAAGGTGCAACCGGGCCGGTCGAACGCGCCAGCGGGCTCGACCGGGACCTCAGGCGCGATCTTCCCTACTCGGGCTACGAGACACTGTGTTTCGAGATACCGGGCCAGTCCGGGGGTGACGCGTGGGCCCGGGCTTTGATCCGCCGGGATGAAATCCGGACCTCGATCGCACTCATCCGCCAGTGTCTCGAACGGATGGAGCCGGGCGCGATCCTCAGCGAAGCCGTCAACCTAGCCCCGGACCCCGACGCCGAGGGTCTCGGTTGGAGCGAAGGGACCCGTGGGGCCCTTTATTACGCGATCCATTTTGACCCGGAACGAGGGGTATTGGACCGGGTCAAGATCAAGGATCCGTCTTTTTCCAACTGGCGTGTTTTCCCATTCACGGTACAGGACACCAATCTCATGGATTACGCCATCAATGAAGCAAGTTTTGGACTGTCGATCGCCGGTGCGGACCGGTAAGATGAGGAGCCACCGATGACCAACTGGGCATGGTTTGGATTGCGTGCGGGATCCCTGACTACCCACTGGCCCGAGGGGCCTGGACCCGACGGGCAGGAGGGCGTACGCGGCATGCCCCGTTTCCATCCCGAACGCTGCGAGGCAGGCTGCCGTGACTGCGTGTCAGCCTGCCCGACGGGTGCGATCACACAAAGCCAGGACGGCCAGACCCGGATCGACTATGCACGTTGCATCACTTGTCAACGTTGCACCGAGGTCTGCCCCACGGGAGCCTTCGAGGCCACCCCCGACTGGGCCATTGCCGTCCGGGATCGGGCGGATCTCGTGTTTGGTGAGGCCGGGTATGCGCCATCCGTCCCGCACCCGCAACCCGCCCAGCGCGTGCCCTATGCCCTCAAGCGAAGCCTCCACATCCGGCATGTCGATGCCGGCTCATGCAACGGATGCGAATCAGAGCTCGAGGCGCTGCTCAACCCGTTCTACAACCTTCATCGTCTGGGCATCTTCTTCACGCCCTCCCCGCGTTTCGCCGACCTGCTCCTGGTCACGGGACCCGTCACCATCGCCATGCGCGAACCTCTCCTCCGCACTTATGAAGCCATGCCCGAACCGCGTCTCGTCATGGCAACCGGGACCTGTGCCACCGGTGGGGGGATCGCGGGGGGCGGTTACGCCTGCCATCAGGGCCTCGCAGGCATCCTGCCCGTCGACCTCTGGCTGCCGGGATGCCCGCCCAACCCCGCAGCCATCATGGAGGCCCTCCTGGTCCTGCTCAACCGGCGTCCCACACGCGTATCCCGCGGCCATCTTGCGGGATCCTGAAATGTATCCCCTGGACGGATTTCTCGCGGCCTCCCTCTTCTGGGTGGCCGCACTCGTGCTCGATCTGGCCGGAAAACCTCGCACCGCCAGAAGATGCCTCACCCTGGGCGTGCTCCTCGCTGCGGTTGCGACCGTGGCAAGTCTCCCACAAGGCACCGGGAGCCGGGTCATCGACTGGATCGGCCCGTGGCCGATCCGCTGGCGTGCTGCACCGGCCGGATTGTGGCTCATGCTCCCAGCCTGGATTCCCGCTGGCTTTGCCGTTTTTTCGGGCGGTCGCAGTGGCCAGCGCGGCTTCGCATCGGGTGCGGCGCTCGCGCTCCTCGGCTCGGTCGGGGTGCTCGGCCTCCAAAATGGCCCGGCGTTTCTCGTGGCCTGGGAAGTCATGGGGTTTGGCGGAGCGATGATGATCCTTTCGGAACGGCCAACCCGGAAATCCGGACGGGATGTCTTCTTCATGCTGGCGCTCCTCGAGACCGGGGCTGTTGCCTTGCTTTTTGCGATTCTCCTGCTTGGCCCGGGCTCGCAGTTTGCAAGTTATGGGCAAGCGTGGGAGCACCTCGGCATGGGGCTTGGTTTTGTCGTGGCCCTGCTCTGGACCTGGGGTTGTGGAGCCAAGCTTGGCCTGCTCCCCTATTACGAGTGGTACCCGGGTGTCTATGGATCCGGCAGTGGAGCGAGCGGAGCACTCTTCTCGGGGCTCCTCCTCAACATGGCCTATTTCGCGCTCGGGCGCGCCTTGCTCGATTGGCTGGGGTTTACCCCGTGGCTCGGGGTTCTTGGCATCGTGCTGCTCGCACTCGGGATTCTGACGGCCGTCCTGACGGGCTTTTACGCCTTTCAACAGGATGATTGGCGGAGGTTGCTCGCCTTCTCGTCAGCCGAGAATGCGGCGATCGCCGTCGCCGCGCTCGGCGCTGCCCTGATTTTCCGGAGTGAAGGGCACAACCAGCTGGCGGCCCTGGCCTGGATCACGGGCCTCATCGGACTCATGGGTCATAGCCTCGCCAAAGGAGCCCTGTTCTTCACTGCGGATGCCGTCCACGAGCTCACGGGATCGGACCAGATCCGTCCGGATGCGGTCTTCCGGCAAGCGCCCTGGACTCTTGGGATCGGGGCCCTCCTCGCCGCGATGAGTCTCGCCGCCCTGCCCCCCACGATCGGCTTTGTGAGCGAGTGGTTCCTGTTCCAGACCCTGTTCCACGACTTTGTGATCGCCGGGGAGGGGGCGCGGATTGCGCTGGTCCTCGCGGGCGCAGGACTCGCCCTCAGCGCAGCCATCGCGCTGGCCACCATGGTCAAGCTCGTCGGCGTGGGACTCCTCGGCCTGTCCGCACGCGACCGGAATCCGCTCCACTCGGAGCCCGTGCGAACGCTGCCCAAGACCACTCGAACGGCGATTCTGGTGACGGGTCTCGCGATTCCGGTTTTCGCGGTGAGTCTCACCGGTTGGCTGCCCCGCATGACTCAGGCTGCGGCATCCCTCCTCCACGGCGGATCCCTCCCCCTCGTGCACCACTGGCTCCTGATCCCGCTGAGCCCGGCATTCGCGTTCATCTCGCCCGCCGAACTCGTGATCGCCTGGCCGCTTCTCGTACTGATTCCCGTGGCTCTCCTCCTCTCGGGGATACGGCACTTCAAGGTGCGGCGGACACCCCTCTGGTGTGGTGGTGACGACACAGCCGCCCGCGACGGCGCCACGACGGCATTCGCCTTCTCGAACGCCCTGCGCGTGTTCTACAGCTTCATCTACCGTCCCCGCCAGGGCGTCTACCGCACCTTTGACGAGCAGCCCTACTTCCTCAAAGAGCTGAGATTCGATTACAGCCACGCACCTGTTTTCGGCCCCTTCCTGTTCCAGCCGTCGGCTGCCGCCGTCCGCTGGCTGGCCAACCGGTTTCGTTTCCTGCAAAACGGACGGATGAGCGCCTATCTCGCCTATATCGGCTTCATGCTGCTCATCATCTTTGCGCTTGTGCTCCTGTGGGCCCGTCACTAGCGATGCCTCGCGGGACCCGGCCTCGCGCCCCTCCAACGTGGAGCCAGGCCAATCCCGCTCGGTCTGTGCGGGTCATCCACATGTGCCCCGGTCCTCTGGGACGGGGCCGAGGCACGGGTGGATGGGATCCTCGGGCGAGCCTAGTCCTGGTAGTCCTCGTTCCCGGGTGTCGGAACCGGTTTGAGCTTCGCGATCTCCGCCTGGTTCTCGAACTTGAGAACGTAGAAGCCGCCATGGCTTGAAGTGACCCAGAGATAGAGCTGGTCATGCCGCCAGACAAAGCGGCTGTGCGCTTTGGACCACGCAAAGTTGATCGGTGGGCTTACCCCCTGGAATGCGTTCAGCAAGGAGCCGGGGTCGATCTCCGTCGGAACCGGGGGTGCCGGACCCACGAAATACGCGATCTCTTTCGGATGGTACGGATTGCGGATATCAAACACGCGGATGCCCGCCTGGTGGCTGGAGCAGGCGAGGAGCGTCGCATCGCGGGGGTTATCGAAGGTGCAGTCGTGTCCACTGTAGCCATAGCCGCCCATGGTCGCGGTGATGTCATGTTCCGTGCGTGCGCAGTTTTTCGGGGCATCCACGCCGATCATGAGCTGGGCCACGAGCTTGGGTTTGGCCAGGTGACTGATGTCGATGAGCCGCTCGAACCCGAATGGCGGAAGCCCGGCCCGGCACGCCGCGACCGCACCTTGCGGATAACGGCATCCACCGGAGCCGCACTCATCGCCAACACCGAGATAGGGTTTCCCGTGGATGAAGGCCAGATCCGGTTCGATGGCGATATTGCCATTGACCCAGTAAAGCGAGCTGATGACCTTGATGACGGGATGAGGCAGTCGATCCTGCACCTGGCTCACATCGTAAATGACGAGTCCGTTGCCTGAACGGTAAACCCCCGGTCGGACCAGATGCCCCACCACCCCGCAGAACAGAAGCGTGTCGGGTGGATGGCCATCAACCGTGAACTGGTTGAGTGAGATCCGGTGGCAGATCTGGTGCGCCCCGGCTCCGCCCGGCTGGTGGTTCGGAAAGTCCCAGTCGAGGATCTCCTTGGGATGCCTCGGATGGGTGACGTCGATCGCGTAGAGACGGCGCTTCGTGTAGGAGGTAACCCAGTAGGTCTTGCCGTCGTATG
Source organism: Pseudomonadota bacterium (assembly GCA_021852325.1). Classification (GTDB taxonomy): domain Bacteria; phylum Pseudomonadota; class Gammaproteobacteria; order JAKAQQ01; family JAKAQQ01; genus JAJZNM01. Next base: position 982 of record JAJZNM010000059.1, on the reverse strand, counting down.
CGAAATTGCCACCATGGGCCACAAAGTTCGGGTCTGGCAGCTGCACACTGGACAAAAGGCGCGGATGCGCACAGTCCGATAGTTTGTAGAAGGACACGGCGGGTTGCGGGCCGGCCCCCATCCAGCTCTCTGCCGTCCCCAACAGTGCGCGCCGGGGATTGACCGATCCGTCCTCCCAGTCATACAAGGCTGCCGGATCATCCAGGTTGGTCACATAGCGGGGCGCGCGCGGGTTCGACACATCGAGGACCTGGATGCCCGGATGGATCAGTGGTGGAACCCCCTTTTGACCAGCCTCAAATCCCTCGGTTGTGACGTAGGCACAATGCCCGTACCACATGAGCTGGTGTCCGGCACCCTGGCCAGCGTATTCCCCGACAATCTTGAGATTGCAGTTGTAAGGCCGGGTCGAGGCGCCGCTCGTCCGTTCAGCCAGCGTAAGCTGACCGTCCACCCCGTTTTCGGTCCGGTCTCCCGGCTGGCAGACCGGCTTGGGGACAGGGCCGAGAAACGGCATCTCTGCCTTCGCTTTGGCGGGGATCACCGCCGCCGAGAGGACGAAGACGCCCACCACGAGAGACAGTCCGAAACTGGAACCCATTCGATAGATGTTTCGCATGGCAACAAGCCTCGCTAGATCACGTTTAAATGATACATTTATTTGGCTCTGTCGAATTTCATGTGAATTGACCGGCCTATGTGGATTGACCTGGGAGCAGTCGAGCGTTCCGGCGATCAGGAAGATCACCGTGCGGATGGTCGAGCAGCGGCCATATCCGAGGGCCTTGCGTTTGGTCGCCTGGAAGAAGCCATACAGGGCTTCGGGGAAGCTCTTGGGGTCCGCGTTTACGCTCAAGCGATCATGCCCTCGAGATGGGGGCGGAGGAGACGCACCACCGCCTTCATGGGCGCGACTGTGGAGCGGCAGACGTTTGTGCACCACTGCTTCAACATCACTGTTATGCGGCCATGGACCGGCTAC
>JAJZNM010000084.1 GCA_021852325.1 Pseudomonadota bacterium | reverse complement strand
GCGAAAGCCAGACTGGCGCGATTCCGTCCGGACAAAAAAGATCGGCCTGGTTCAGCACCTCCCGAAATCCGGGGTCCTCATGCGCAACCCAGAGTCCATGGAAACCCGTTGCAACCACCACGCGTGTCGTTTGGTCCTTTTGGTGGATCCACTCCTCGATGATGTCCAGTGCCTGTTCGAGCGTCGGGCCGTGTACCCGCGTGCCAAGGATTTTGAGCGTTGGGAGATCAGTGACCGCGACTGGATGGCCGGCCGTCATGTCTTTTGGGCTCCACCAGCCCTGACCTGTCCGGCAATCCACGCATAGGTTCGGGCGAGCCCTTCCTCGAGAGGTTGTACTGGCTCCCAGCCAAGTTTCCCCCGGATCAGCCGGTTGTCAGAGTGTCGCCCACGCACACCGAGCGGGCCATCCACATGACGAATTGTCAGATTTTTACCAGCAATGCCCATGATCATTCCCGCAAGCTGGTTGATGGTTACCCTCTCCGAGGATCCAATATTGACCGGTCCGCTCCAACTGGAACGAACGAGGCGGATGGTCCCCTCCAGGCACTCATCAATATAGAGAAACGATCGCGTTTGCAGTCCGTCACCCCAGATCTCAATTGTCTCCCCATCGGCAGCCAGAGCTACTTTCCGGCACAGTGCGGCCGGTGCCTTCTCCCTTCCGCCTGACCAAGTTCCTTCGGGGCCGAAGATATTGTGATAGCGGGCAATACGAACTCCGACCCCGTGATTTCGGGCATAGGCGAGATACAGCCGCTCACTGAACAGTTTTTCCCAGCCATATTCGCTGTCTGGTGCAGCCGGGTACGCGGAATCCTCGGCGCAATTCGGGTTGTCCGGATCGTTCTGGTTGTAGGCTGGGTACATGCAGGCTGAAGACGAGTAGAAAATCCGTCCCGTTTGTTGCCGGCGGCAGGATTCCAGGACATTCAGATTGACGAGCGCCGAGTTGTGCATGATGTCGGCGTCGTTCTCTCCAGTAAAGACGAAGCCCGCACCGCCCATGTCCGCGGCAAGTTGGTAAACCTCATCGAACCGGCGATCGAGCGCGGCTTGACACACTCGGGGGTTGCGTAAATCTCCGATCAGGAAATCGTCGGCGCAGGTTTTCGAATACTCGGGATATTTGAGATCCACCCCGCGTACCCAGAAGCCCTCCTGTTTGAGGCGTTTCACGAGATGGCTGCCGATGAAGCCCCCCGCTCCACAAACCAGTGCCGTGCGCATGCCGCTCATGGGTTTATTGCTCCTCAGGCTCGAAATTGGTCATGGTCGGTATATCCGTCCGGTGTGCCCGCCAGTTTGCGCGACAGGACCGCAAGGTACACCATCGCAGGCAGCTGCAATAAAAGATCCACGCTGAAGTATGAAGCTCCGTCCTCAGGTATGCTTCTCAGAGAGAGGAAGGCGAGGATTGCACCGCACGCGATCACGAGGCGCTGATCTCTCTGCGGCAGCCGGATGCGTTTGTGCAAAACCCTGAAAAACGAGAGCCAGGCAGAGGCAAATCCCAACACAAAGGCCATTGTTCCAACGATACCCGTCGAAAGGAGACAATACACGATGAGATTTTGCGCATCGCCGATTCCCAGTCGGCGATCCGCCTGCGGGCCGTAGCCGAGCCAAGGTCTTCGATCGATATAACGGAAGGCGTGACGCCAGATTCGCGGCCGTCCGCTCATCGTCCGGAAGCCGGCGAGCCCCGTATGACGCGTGGCGTGAGCCCAAAGATCCTGGAGCAGATGGCCCCCGGCACCAAGATCGACTCCCATCATCACGACAGCCATCACGCCGATCAGGATCCCCCAGCGGCGTGCGCGCGGACCGCCAAAACACAGTATAAAGGCCATAGCTCCCATGAATGAAAACAGAGAACCGCGTGACTGCATGATCCAGATGACCGTTGCTGCCAGGGTGAGGGCGGTCCCTGCAATCAAGCGGGCCCATCCCCTTTCGCGCAGGACGTAGATCAGCCCCAGAATCCCTGGAACCGCAGCCAGACGGGACAAACCGGATGATCGGGATATCGCGGCACCGAGGAATGGACCTGCACGATTCACGATGCCATAGGCACTGAGGTTGTTGCCAACAAAAAGTTTCGCTCTGGCATAAATCAGCATGATCGCCAATGCAGCCGTCGCATAAATCCAAGAAGCCCAGTTCAGCTGGCGCAGTGTCTCAAGTGGTGCCCGACCGGAAAGGACAGCGTAGGTGAGCGCGAGGGGAGCGAGAAAGGCCAGTCCCCAGTAACCCCACATGAACCAGGGAGCCGCCCGTACGCTCATGAGGAGCATGAGGAGACCGTAGAGCCAGATCCCCCCTTCGGCCAGGGTCGGGATGCGCAGGGTTCGGGCATGCAATGCCCACCAAAAAAGGATGATCACAAGTACGAAGAGCGGGAAAGCCGCGCGGACCGCATCCAGCGCACTGAAGGTTCCAGAAAATCCCTCCAGATTCCAGGGGCCGGTATCGATGGCGATCCATAAAAGCGCCCAAAGCATCACGGGAGCGGAAAAGAAAAACGCCAGCTTGTGCAGCCAGGCTCCCGAAAATGTCGGGGGATAGAAAGGCTCAGCCGCCCCGAGAGTGGTCCGGGCAATGTCCTCGGTATTCATGCTTCATGCTTCCTCCCGTACCGATACTGGTAACGGTAACCATAGCGGGCCGTATTCGGTCTGAGATCGTTGAAGACAAATCCGTTGACCGGCACTCCGCTTTGTTCATGGCGTCGGAGTGTAGTGCGTACCTCCTCGAGGCTGTGGCACTCGGCTTTCAGGATGAGGATATTCAGGTCGGCATGGCGTCCGATGATCAGCGCGTCGGATACGGCGAGCACGGGCGGCACATCGATCAGGACGAGATCATAGACGGCAACAGCCTCGTGTAGCAGGTTCGCCAGTTCTGACCGCATGAGGAGTTCTGTCGGTCGGGGGGGTGTGTCGCCTGTTGCGATCAGGTCGACTTTGTCTTTTTGGACGGATTCCCGCCACGGTATCCTCCCGGAGAGAACATCCGCAAGTCCGGGGCTGCGTGCCTGATCAAAGTAACGGTGGAGGTGGCCTCTCCGGAGATCCGCGTCAATCAAAAGGACTCGCTTCCCAGAATCTGCATAAACGCATGCGAGATTTGCACAGATGAATGACTTGCCGATACCCGGTGCGGGTCCGCCTAAGACGATCGCACGATGGGTTGCGCCATCAAGCGCGTATTCTGTGCTGGTCCGCAAGCTGCGCAGCGCCTCGATCGCAATGTCGTGTGGGTCATCCTCGATCAAAAGCCGCATGTGTGATGGATGTCTGCCCCATGGCCTTCTGTCCAGCGCCTGTTGTCGGCGGCTGTGAGGGATCACCGCGAACACAGGAAGCCTGAAAGTTGCCTCTAAAATATCCGGGTCGCGCAGATTGGGTGTGAGGGAATGGCGCAGGAATGCGGCAAAAATCCCCAATGCAAGCCCGATCACCGCGGAAATAAAAAGATCCACTGCCTTGCGTGGCGCGATCGGTGCAAGGGGCGGAATAGCGGGCTCTACAATGCGTACATCTCCAATGGTGCCCGCTTCGCGGATCCGGAGATCCTGTTCCGTGCTGAGCAGGCTGGTATAGAGCTTGCCGTAGATGAGTGCGTTTTCAGTGAGACGGACATAAGTCGGTGCCTGGATAGGCAATGCTTCGAGTTTTTGATGGAGACGCGCGATGCGCATCTGGATCTCATGCTCCTCGTTCCTGAGTGCTGAGATTACCGGGAACCGCCGGGTGTATTGTTCAGCGTAGCGTGCTCGGGCGAGTTCGAGTTCGGTCAGCTGACCTTCCAGGATGCCGAGCTCGGACAGGAGGGCTTTGGTCTGTTCGTCGAGGTTGATCGTATTGTGTGCGGACTGGTAGGCCGCCAGACGGGATGCAGCGCGATCGACCCGACTTTTCAGCCCCGGGAGCTGCTTGTGGATGAACGCAAGAGTCTGGATGGCCTGCGCTGAGAACTCATTGATGTTTTCCGTCCGATATTGTGCGATCACGGCGTTCAGGATTCTGGATGCGTTCCTTGCATCGTGCCCTTCGAAGGTGAGTCGCACGATGCCCGTGCCCTGCCCCTTTTGAGCCGCATGGATCCTGGACTGTAATGCATGAAAAACTTGCTGAATGGATTCGTGGACCAGAGTCACACGCTGGTGGGCTGAAAGCGCCAACTTCGTCAGCTCGAGCCGAACTGAGCCGCGCGCGCCTGACGCCAGCTGGCCCGGGTAGCCGGTGAGGATCTTTTGGCCCTCCGGTCCGTAAAGGGTATAACCATCCCCCGGACCTCTGACCAGTCGTAAAGACTTTCCGTTCCATTGGTCTGGAATCACGAACTCCTTCACCTGAACGGCTGACCTCGGCGCACCCCTGACTACAAGATCCAGATGCAGTTTCCGGATGACGGGAATGAGCACGGCACGGGACGTCATGATCAGGATTTCGGCATCCGTTGAGGAGGCAGACTGCAGGATTCCGGGAAGGAGGAGAGAAGCCATACCCAGCGCCGGGGCTCTGGCCCCGCCTTGCTGCTCAACCTGCAGTAATGCACTGGCTTGATAGACAGGCGGCACCAGAACGACATAGCCGATCCCGATCAGGAAGACTGCGAACAATCCGCCGAGAATGATCCATTTGCCCCGCCGGATGATGGCGAGAAGCGTCTGGAGATCGATATGTGAATCCTCACCCTCAAGCGTATTACGCATGGCTGAGCGGGTCGGATCCTTGGCTGGCGTCATGGATACACCAGGACCTTGGTTTCATAGAGCGCTTCCACGGTCGGGAGAATCTGTGAAATCACACGATTCCAGGCGCTGATCGGCGCAGTTGCGACATAAACCACATCCTGTGGCTGGAGCTGGAACCGGGTCGCGAGCAGCATGGCCACCGGTGAACGCGCGTTCAGCCAGAAGATTTCTGGCTTCTGATAGGCACCGCGAAAGATGAAGATGCGTGTGGGATTCGCTGTGCTGAGATCAATGCTGCCCGCATCACCGAGGGCTTCTGCAAGGTTCAGATGCCCGCCATACATGGGGTAATCACCCGGATGGGTGACCTCGCCGATGACATGGATCTGGTCGAAGGCGTTGCTCGGGACGCGGATGATGTCACCCGGGTGGACGAGACGGTCTTCGGCAAGATCACCATTGCGGTAGAACGCACGGAGATCCAGGATTTCCCGTTTGCCATGATTGATAAAGATGACCCGTCCGAGATCGGCGAGCGAGTTTGAGATCGTGCCTTGCGAACCCAGAATGCCCGAGCCACTGTGGAGGGCCCCACCCGCCTGGGCTATCGCCTGGGAGACGGTGACCGGAACATTCGTGATCGGGTAGAGGCCGGGGTGCATGACAGCTCCGGCCAGTTCGTAGGTCTTGCTATGAAAGCCCACCACCTGGACACTGACTTGCGGGTGTTTGAGGATCAGATGGAGCTTACGGGTGAGCAGCTTCCGGATTGCGGTAACCGAGAGTCCTGAAACATGGATAGCGCCGATGTACGGGAAATTGAGATCGCCATCGGCATGCACGGTGAAGGTATGCGCGTGCGCAGGCTGGGCGAATGCGGAGGGAACTCCGGGGTTCCGAGTCGGGAGCGATGAGGAGCCCATTGCAGATCCGGTCGCGAGGAACTCCGGGTGTCCCCAGACGACAATGGAGAGGGTATCCTGGGGGCCTACGTGGTAGGAGTATTCTCGAATCGCTCGTGCGAGCGCGGGATTGGGTTGCCCGATTGCGACCGCCCGTTGGCGTGCCGCCTCGCGGGTGAGGAGTTGTGGGGTAATGGGCTGAATCACATAGGGGAGTCTCCTGCCGGACCGTATCCGGATCGGCCCCTTGAACCTGAGTCCCGGAAGCGAGCAGGAGGCGAGGAGCGGAAGCAGAAAGAGGACGAGTGCAGTTTTCTTGAGTGACATCGGCGACAGTCATCCCAAGGAGGATGGATTCCGGCCCCTTGAGTGAACGCTTGATCCCTGGCCGCTCCGCGTGGTGGATGCCCGGCTCGCACGGCTCCGGTCGAGGGCGATCCACCTTCGCTGTCCCAATGGTTTCTCCCGATCCATTACCCGCGCATTATAACGATTACTGGACCTGGATCCGGCATCCGAGTTCCCGGGCAAAGGCGATCGTCTGGCGTGAGCCCTGATCCGAAGTCTGGGAAGCAGCTCGTTCCCATCGCACTCCCCTCCGATCCCGTACGGGGTCTCGATCACGCCACCGGACCCATCCCCTGCGCCTCTCTTTGAATCCTCCGGCTCAAAGATCATCGGCGGAGGATTCATCACGGACGCACTTTCAAACCGATGCCCCGGTCGACCGTGATCCAGTGGGTCCCGTCCCGGGAGAGCTCGATTGCGACCGTCACCCGACTTCGGGTCTTGTAGTCATAGACGATCCGTTGCCGGATTTTTGAGCCACCTCCGCCGGATTCGATCCAGACCGGGCCCTCGAGGGTGAGCGCTGAAGCGAAAGGATGCGCTCCCCCCGCACCCGATTCGAACATCTCGTAATGCCAGTAGCGGTGATCGTGTGTGTTATAGGTATCGACGACGAGCGAGCGGACGGGTCGGCCGTTCCAGACGTTGTCGAATGCGCACTCGAGAAAGAGCCGGTCGGGAGCCGACCAGCGGCAGTCTGCCTGCCAGGTCCAGGTGCCCGGCTTGCTGAAGGGGGTCTTGAGCGTCCGGCCGTGGAAGATCCAGCGACCGGTCGCGACGTCGAGCCGCCGGAGGGCGACGGGCCGGGTCAGCGGCCGCGCGAGGCACGGAACCAGGACCAGGGTCGCGAGGACGGGAAGGATGAGTCTAGGTTTCATGGAGGCTCCTCAAAGAAGATGAGCGCGGGTCAGTTCCCCGTGACAACGCCTGGCCCGCCTGGGGCGGAGCACTAGGGGCTTGGGATCGTTTCCGCCTGGCGTGCGGGGACGGTGCGCCGCCCGGCAGCCACGGCGTGGTGCCGCCCGGGAAGTGATAGCCGGGGAGCCCGCAGGCGCCGAGCGCGACGAGCACGAGCACGATCCCCACACAGACGAGGATGCGCCCAGGCAACCTGCGGGTTCGATCATTCATGGAAGTTCACCTGCCAGCCGATCAAGGCGTCCGGACTGATCTCGACCGGAAAGCCTGTGGGTGCCCAGCGTGTGAGACCGAGTCCGAGCTCGAGCTCGCGGTGAAGAAAGGAGGGCCGGAAGTAGACATCGAGTTCGTCGAAG
>JAJZNM010000031.1 GCA_021852325.1 Pseudomonadota bacterium | reverse complement strand
CGGCGTCGACGGGAAACGGTAGTCGAGATTAACATCCCATCCTTCTGTCTTGATTGCGCCAACATTCTCGTTGAGCGAAAGGATGTCCGTGATTTCCCCATTCGCTTTGTAGTTCGAATTTGAGCGCTGGATCAGGCTGCAGTCAAGGCTCACGGCGCTGTAACAGAAGTCCAGGATATTTTGCGGGCCGATCCCTCCCGGGGTGATGGCATTGACCACTTCCACTTTGTAGTAATCCGCTGAGACGTCAAATCCAGGAAGATAAGTCGGACTGTAGACGAATCCGATCGTGCGTGAGATCGCCCGCTCGGGAGTCAGGTTGGGGTTGCCACCCACGGTGACCGGAAGCTGGGTGACCGTCTGGGTCGCATGGGCCGGGCAGTTCGGAAGGGTCGGGTTGGCAACGCAGGGATCGACCAGCGGGTCGAAACTCTGCCCCTGGCCAGCAAAGAAATCACTGATCGTGGGAATGCGGAATCCCTGCGACCAGCTACCCCGGAAGAGTAGGCTCCGGATCGGCGCGTACTTGAACGCCAGGCGTCCCGAGCTGTTGCTGGCAAAATGCGGGGGCACAGGAGTCGTGGGATTGGCGAAACCCTGCCAAGTGGCCTGTGTCCAGCGGTTTGCGATATCGAACGACAGACGGTGCACAAGAAAGATGTCACGGACCAGTGGAACATCGAGCTCGATGTATTCACCGTCCTGAGCTTCACGACCTTGCGTGGGTTCGGAAATGTTGGTCGTGGCATCTCCGACGGCAACCAGGGGATCGGGAGTGAAATAGCCATTATTCTCAAGATATTCATAGCCGATCGCGAGCCCAAGAGGGCCAGCCGGGAGATTATAGAGCGTGCCCGTCAGGTTTCCGGAGTAGTCCCGCTGCGTGACACCATCCTCGTTGACGCCCACATAGGAGATGTAGCTCGCCTGGGCCGGCGTGATCGTCCCCTGTCCGGTCGCCATGTTGTATCCACCGAAAAGATCGAGCGGAACACACCCGGGCGAGGCCTGACAGGTCGAAAGGGGTCCTAGGGCCAGTGCCATGCGGGTGGTATCCTCCAACCCATACTCCGTGCCCACATTGGAGCGGTTGGAATAGGAATAGTGGGTATTCCAGTACCAATCGTGGCCGATGGCCCGGAAGTAACCCTTGAGTCCAGCTTCGAAGAAGAATGTCTTGACATCCTGCGTGAAAATCCGCGGGCCTGTCTCGAGCATGCGTCGGGTCATGAACAGCATGGCATCGCTCTGGCTGTTGCAGGTCGCCGTTCCGTAGAGTGCGCACCAGTTTGCATAGCCTGCGGTTCCGGGAATATAGGGCACGAGGTCAACCCCGAACGGGTTGTAGGGATTCGTGGCGGAAACACCGAGAAACGTGCCGTTGGCTGAGCCATAGCCGATGGCTCCGAAAGCGCCCATGACCAGCGGGGTCGACGCCAACTGGGTTTGCGAGGTACGGTCATTGTAGAGAACAGTCGTGTCAAACTCGACATGTGAGTTGAACCGGTAATGGGCCTGGCTGTAGGCGTACCACTGCTCTTGGGGTGCATAGAGATAATAGTAGGGGGCCCAGTTCCAGTTGTCCGCAGCGCTGAAGTTGGTCGGGTTGGCATAGGGACCATCGAGCGGACCCGCAAGATTACAACCCAGGCTGGTATTTCCGGGTGATGCGCCCGGCGCACTCGAGGGGAGGCAGTTCCGGCCCGGCAGCGTGTAAGGACCCGCTTGCCCCTCAATGAGGAACTCGCCACCCGCCGTGAAGGGGTTACCGGCCAGATCCCCGGTGCCGATCACCGGCACCTGGCTGATCGTGGCATCCGAGGCCATGATTGGAGCCTGTTCACTGTACCCCACACTCAAGAGCGCACCCGCACGGTTATTGCTTGCACCCAGCGTGAAGTCATATTCCTGTGACTTTCCAGTCCAGTGGGTTGCGCCTTGGATGGGTGAGAAGAGTCCCAAGGTCGGATTAGCCGCGAGTGAGGCATTGTGGAGCTCGTGAATGCCCATGTAGGCATGGGCTTCCGCGCCATTGAAGTTCTGGTCCGTGATGATGTCGATCACACCCGCGATGGCATCCGACCCGTAAATCGGCGAGGCCCCATCCAGCAGGATCTCGATCCGGGAGATGATCGCTGATGGGATCGTGTTGAGGTCGACCGAACCGCCCAGCGTGGGAATCCATCGGTGACCATTGACCAGGACGAGGACCCGTGCCGAACCGAGATTGTGGAGGTCAATGAAGGTATCACCATCATTGCCGTTGTTGGTCTGCGTGTTGAGTGCCGCCCCCGACTGTGAAATCGACTGGAGAATGCCTCCGATTGTGACTTCACCGGTCAAGTTGAGCTGCTGCCGGGTGAGCACCACGACGGGCTGGGCCGTGACCGTGCTGGTCCTTAAAATTCGTGAACCCACGACCTCGATTTTGGCGAGCTTGGTGGTTTTCGAACTCGATTGGGCCAGCGCAGCTGGTGTAGCGACGACAGCAGCAGATGCACTGGCCACGAGGGCCGCACGCACTGCTTGCCTCACAGGATTGCGCTTTGTCATTGTCAGTGAACCTCCGCCATGTAAAAGATGGTTTTAGGAGTTGGACCCCGAACGTGACCGGGCTTGTGGGGAGAATAGCACTCGCCTTGCGCTTGTCAAGAGACCATAGAACAAAGTTGTATTTCTTCTATAGACATATGATTTCATAAATTAAATATAGGCATTCTCACGTTTTTGGACGTCTGTCTGGACAGGCGATAGTTGCAAGAATACAACGATCTGGCCTGTTAGAATCGACCTCATGTCCACCGACACTCCGGCCCCAGTTCTTGCCCACGGGGCGCCTTCTCTCGCCACCGGTGAGGATACGGCCGCTTCCCAATACGCCCGGGGCAACGAACTTCGCCGGCAAGGCGAGTACGAAGCCGCTGAACACGCACTCAGAAGGGCTCTCGCGCTTGAGCCACGATTGTTTGATGCCCGTCTCAGCCTGGCCTTCCTGTACCGGGACCTCGGCCGCCTCGACGAGGCGGTATCACTGTTCGATCCCTGGCTTCAATCCAGACCGGATGACGCCATCCTGCTCGGACGGGTGGCCCGGTTGCTCGACGCGTTGGGTGACCGCGAGCGGGCCCTCTCCTGCTACGAGCAATCCATCGCCCGGGACGATACACTCGCCCCCTCCTGGTTCGAGCGTGGCCGATTATTGCTCCAGCAGGGGCAGTTCGATGAGGCCGCCCGAAGTTTCGACCGGACCCTGGCCCTCGACCCCGATTACGGGGCCGCCTATCTGCTCCTAGTCCAGACCCGGCGCTTCACGAAGAGCGACCCCTGGATTGAGGTCATCGAAGGGCATGCGAGACGGATCACCCGTTCTTCAGCGACCGGAGCCTGCCTGCATTTTGCCCGGGGCAAGATCCATGACGACCTGGGGCAATGGGAGGCGGCCTTGGCTGAAATCGAAGCCGCGAATGACATCCGTCACCAAGAAGTACCCTTCGATCGTGCCCAATGTGACGACCGTGTGAAACGGCTTCTCGCGATTCCCCAGGGATTCTGGGTGGCACCCGAACCTCTCCCCCCCAAAATCGCTCCTGAGCCTTTTTTCATTGTCGGTCTGCCTCGGACTGGAACAACACTCTTCGAGCATCTCCTGACCACCCACCCAGCCATCGCGACCACGGGCGAATCTGACCATCTCCCCCTCCTCCTTGATGCACTTGGCCTTCCCGAGCCGCTCCAAGCCTCTCGGACTCCGGGCCCGGGATTCCCCCGAAGCCTCACGGCCAAGGAACGTCTTCAGGCGATCGCCGACTACCGCACCGAACTCACCCGCGGAACGGCCCCTGACACACGCTATGTGATCGACAAGAATCCGCTCAACTTCTGGAACCTGGGACCCATCCACAAGCTCTTCCCGCATGCACCAATCGTCGCAGTGGAACGCGATCCCCGTGATGTCCTGCTCTCCCTCTACTTCCAGAACTTCGACCGGGCGGAGCTCGCGTTCTCCTACTCGATCCCCGACATCCTGTTTTACCTGGACCGCTACCGAATCCTGATGAACCACTGGCAAAACGTTTTGGGAATCCGTCTCCGCATCCTGCGTTATGAGACTCTGGTCCGGGAACCGACCACGGTCGTGGACGAGATCCTCGGCTGGCTCGGTCTCGCACCCACGGGAGCCCAGGAACAGGTGGAACGCGATCAGGTCGTCATCCGGACCGCGAGCACCTGGCAGGCTCGCCAGCCCATCTACCAGCGCTCGGTCGGACGCTGGAAACCCTACGCGGGAGATCTCGTCACCCGCCACCCGGAACTCGCCCGGCTGGGATTCAGTTCATGAATAGGCCCTCCCCGATGCCCCTGACCCGGGCCTCCCTGAATCGGAGCCTGCGTGAGGCCGTGGCCCTGATGCAGCGCGGACGCTACGACGATGCTGAACGGATCTTCGCCCCATTGCTCGCACAATCGGTCAGCTTTCCGCCCCTCCTCCATTTTGCCGGTCTCAACGCGATCGAACTCGACCGTGGCGAGGAAGGTCTCGCCCTCTTGCGCCGCTCGATGGCGCTCGCGCCGACCGATGCCGCTTTCCGCGCCAATCTCGCCACGGCCCTGATCCGGCTCAAGGGTTTCGACGAGGCGGAACCTCTGCTCCGCGCCATGCGCCGGGAAGATCCGCGGAACCCCAAAACCGCCTTCGCCCTGGCTAACCTGCTCCATCTCACTGCACGCGACGGTGAAGCCATCACACACTGGAAGGAGTGCCTCGCGCTTGCCCCGGACTGGGCGCAGGCCTGGATCGGACTTGGCGAGAGCCACGGGGAGATCGGTGATTTGACCGAAGCCGACCGGGCCTACGCGCGGGCCCAGGCGCTCCTCCCAGACGATCCACTGATCCGCGTGGCCCGGGCGGATCTCATCACGGAGAGTGAACAAGGTGCGGGAGACCCGGGTGCCGCCCGCCGGCTCTATGAAGAAGCCATCAAGCTGAAACCCCACTTCGCTCCAGCGGAAGCAGGCCTCGCGAGCCTGGAGGGGCAGGCGGGGGCTTTCGAAGCCGCACTCGGGAGGCTGCGCAGTGTCCTCGAGCGTGACCCCCACGCCTATTTCGCAGCCTGGCTCATGGCTCGCTTCAAGACCTTCCGCCTGAATGATCCAGACCGGAAACTCATTGAACAGTCAGTTGAGCTGGCCGGGCGTGAACCCAAGAACGAGATGGCCCACCAGGCCTTCTTCGGTTGGGGCAAGGTGCTCGAGGACAGTGGCGAGTACGACCCAGCCTGGGCTGCCTTCAACCGGGCCCACGCCCTGAAGCCGGTGATCCGGGGCTATCGCGAATCCATCCAGCGCCAGTACATGAATCTCCTCCTCCATGCGAGCGATGCATCCTTTCAGGAGCGTTACCGCATGAAGGAGCCCGGGCCGGTCCGGCCGGTCTATATCGTGGGCATGCCTCGCTCCGGCACGACGCTCATCGAGCAGATGCTTTCGGCCCATACGGACATCACCACTTGTGGCGAGATGGTGACACTCCAGAACGCCCTCTGTCGCGGACTCGGGATCTCCGACATCGGCCAGCTGCCCTTCGCCTTGAATCCGCTGAGCCCGGTCAGCTGGCGCCAGGTCCGGGCCGAGGTCGACCGGCTGTATGCCGAACGGAGCCGGGACCGTCAGGTTCTGACCGACAAGATGCCGAGCAACTTCATGAATCTCGGATTGCTGACCGCACTCTATCCGGATGCCCGCGTGATCCATATCCAGCGGGAGGCTCGCGATACCTGCGTGTCCTGCTACACGACGCTTTTCCGGAGCAGCCAGCGATTCACCTCGAACCTAGCCCACCTCGGACGGTATTTCCGCATGTATGAGGCGCTCATGGACTATTGGCGGAGCCACCTCGCGCCTACGACCTTGCTTGAAATCCGCTACGAAACGCTGGTCGAGTCTCCGCGCGAGACCCTGGAACGGGTGCTTGATTTCATCGGCCTCCCCTGGCAGGAGGCCTGCCTCCATCCCGAGCGATCGGATCGGCGTATCCTCACCGCGAGCCTCTTCCAGGCGCGCCAACCCATCCGGACGAACTCCATCGGGCGGTGGAAGCACTATGCCCGCTTCCTGGAACCGCTCGAAGCCGCGCTGGCCACGACGCATCCACTCCAAGAACCCGCTGAATCCGATGCGGCTCCGGTTCCGGGTTCATCTACCTCAGCGGGCAGACCGGACTCGGCCGGACCGTAGGAGCCGGGGGCGCATCCCCTTCGAGCTCCGCCTGGCTCGGAACGGTTTCCTCGACCGGGGCATGCGGCAGGAACTGCGGCCGGATGCGCGCACCCGTAGCACGCTCGAAATCGTAGCCGATCTCGATCAGGGTGGGCTCGGTCCATCGACCTGAAAAAAACGTCATGCCAACTGGCAGTCCATGCACGTTCCCGGCTGGCACGGTGATCGAGGGATAGCCGGCGACGGCCGCCGGGCTGTCTCCACCGGCACATCCATGATCACCATCAATGAGATCGATGCTCCAGGCCGGGCAGGATGCCGGGGCCATCAGTGCCGCGAGATGATGGGCCTTGAGCGCCGCATCGATCCCCTCCGGACCGGTCAACCGCTTGGCCTTGGCCAGCGCCTTACGGTACGCCGGGCGGGTCAGCGGCCCCTTGCGATCCGCCATGAGAAAGAGGTCCTGGCCGAACCAGGGCATTTCCTCGCGGGCATGGCTCTTGTCAAAGGCAATCAGCTGAGAGAGGGTTTTGACCTTGAGGCCCTGACGGTGAGCGAGGTAGGCGTTCAGGTCGTTCTTGAACTCATAAAGGAGGGTGGTAAACTCCGCCTTCCCGTACGCGTGGAGGTGCGGCAGGCGGACAGGGATCACCTTCGCGCCGTGACTGCGGAGTGCGGCGACGCTTTCATCCAGAATGCGGCGGACTTCGGGATCGGAGCCGACGAGACCACAGACGACACCGATCCGTTTTCCCTTGAGCGCTCCCGGCTTGAGGTAGCGGGTGTAATCGGTCGCATGCCGGTTCGCGTGGCGGGTCCAGGGGTCACGTGGGTCGGACCCGGCGATCACCGTAAGCAGAGCAGCAGCTCCGGCGACACTCCGGGCCATCGGCCCGGGATCATCCTGGCTGGCCGCGATGGGGACGATCCCGGCCCGGCTCACCAGACCGAGCGTCGGCTTGATATCCACGACTCCGTCCATGGATGCCGGGCAAGTCAGCGAACCATCTGTCTCGGTGCCAATCGC
>JAJZNM010000134.1 GCA_021852325.1 Pseudomonadota bacterium | reverse complement strand
TCCGATCTGGCCCTCTATCATGAAGCCGCACTGCTCGGCCCCTTCGGACTTTGGGCACGCGATGGAAACCTGATCGTGAATGTCGCCCGTCTCGGGCGGCACCGAAGTTTTGATGGCATCCAAGTTTTCAGGCTCCACGCGCATCCGCACCAAAGCCTTTCGGCAATCGGATATGCAACCCGCGCCGAGTTCAAAGGCCAACGCTGGACGCTCGATGATCTCAAGGAAACCCGGTTCGGCCGACATCAGCTGACGCTACAGGCTGCCACCGAGACCGCATGGCCCAGGCTCCTCAGTCCGGACCTCTTCAAGGTACTGATCGTCGACCCGGGGAATCTCTCGGCATTCGGGCTCTGGAAATACATCCAGTATCTGCATCACAACCACCTGAGTGCCGAGCAGTATGAAGTCGCCTTTTGGAAGAAGATTGTCGATTTCTGCTCGATTCCAGTCATGATCATTTTTTCACTTCCTTTCCTGTTTGGTCCCATGCGAAACCATCGGTTCGGATACCGGCTTTTCATCGGCGTCGGTACCGGTCTGCTTTACTACTTTTTGGGCAATGTTGTCGCCAATATGGGGGATGCATTCCACCTAGAACCCGTCTGGATCGCGTTGGCCCCGCTCCTGGCGTTTACGGCGATCACGGGCGTGTTAATCTATCGCAATCATTGATTCAAGAGCCACCTTCATGCCATTGCGCAACGACTCGTCGAACTGGGGTGTCATGGCCAAAACCTTTCATTGGTCGATCGCCACACTCATCTTCGTCCAACTCGCGCTTGGATGGCTGGCGGTCGCTTGGCCGCTGACACCAACCAAGCTGTACCTGTTCATCTGGCACAAATCCATCGGGATCGTGATCCTGGTTCTCGTGGTCTTGCGGCTGGCTTGGCGCCTATTCAACCCGCGTCCGGTGTTTCCTGCTTCGATGCCGCCTTGGGAACGTGCAGCGGCCGAAACCGTGCATGCCCTGCTTTACGCGGTATTGATCGTGTTGCCGCTCTCGGGCTGGCTCCTCAACTCCGCCGCGGGCGTCCCGTTCCGGGTCTTCGGCTGGCTCCGGTTGCCGGCGCTTGTGGCACCGAGCCGCCCCCTGACGGGAACCCTGATCGGCGTCCACATCGTGCTGGGTTGGGCACTGATCAGCCTCCTCATTATCCATATCCTTGCTGCGATCCGTCATCACTGGGTCCGGCGGGACGTGACGTTGAAACGCATGCTCCCTTTTACCCGCATCGATCCAGACCAGATGCAGGTCTAGGCCATGACCCGGAAGCTGTTGCTGATCTCGATCCTTTGTGGTTTCGCCGGAGTCACCGGCCATGCGGAAACGCTGTGGCATAACGTGCCCCAGAAAAGCCTGCTCGCCTTCACGGCAACCTGGGAGTCGAACGCCGTGCCGGGCCGTTTCACCTCCTTCGAGGTGCGACTTCTGACGGTTCATGCCACACCTCGCAAACTCCTCGTGACAGTCGACATCCCTTCGTTCCGGTTCCGCAGCCCATTGCTGGACCATGCGGCACGAAGCCGGACCTGGTTCGACATCCGGCAGTTCCCGAAGGCACGTTTTTCAAGCATGGCGTTCCAGAAAACCGGTGCGCCCGGTGCGTATCAGGCACACGGTATCCTGGAAATCAAGGGGATCCGCCACCCGTTTTCGATTCAGTTCCACCTGCGCCAAGCCGGATCCGGCCAACTGGAGCTCGTGGGAACAGCCCAGGTCACGCGCACGGAATTCGACATCGGTACAGGTCCCTGGAAAACAAGCTCGGTGATCGGAAGCGGGGTGTCCGTTCGGTTTGAAGTCCGCCTCGTGCCGAACTCCTGATGCGATGGACCCTGCTGGGATCACCTTGAGACCGGGGCTTCGCCGCCTGATCACCGCTACCGCGTTCCTGTGGGTGGCTTCCTGCAGCACGCCTCACCCTGTCCGACCGCAGACCAGCGCGGTGACCCTGGGCCGAAAATTCATTTTTCAGAGAATCCAGGAGGACTTGGCCCAGAACTGGTCGCTTTACCAGTTGGTGCCATCCCGGACACACATCCTGGTTTATGCCTATCGGGGTGGGGTCCTGGCGCCTTTCGGACACAACCACGTCATTGAAGTGACCCACGAACAGGGGCTCTGGCTGACCGATGGGGAAAAGGGACAGGGCTGGCTTTGCTTCCCCCTTGACGCCATGCGGGTTGATGTTCCCGCCCTGCGCCGCGAGTCGGGTCCCGGTTTCCGGAGCCCGATCACATCAGTCGAGACCCGTGCCACCCGACGTCACATGCTTCAATCCCTGGACACACAACGTTACCCGGATGTCGTCTTGTCTGTCACGAATGCCCGCCTGAAAGGCGCTTCCTGGATCCTCCGAATCCGCCTGCATGGGGTCACCCAAACCTTCCCAAAGCCTGTTCGTTATGAACCTTCACCACGATCGGTTCATGCCCGTGTCCGCCTGACCCTCATGCAGAGCCGTTTCGGGATCCATCCCTACAGCATTCTGGCCGGAGCGCTGCGCGTCCGCGATGCCCTTCGCCTGAAAGGACAGGTCGATGCGAAACGGGTGCTGGACCGGAAGATGACCGATGCGAATTTTCTGGCCCACTGGTGTACCGGGCGGAGTACATGACCCGCCTGTCTCCAAGACCCGTACTCTACCTTTACACGGACTTCGGGGCCGGTAGCCTCTATGTCGGGCAGCTGCACGGAATCCTCGCCACACACCGACCACAGGTACGGGTCATCGACCTCTGCCATGAACTGGAACCCTGTGATGCGCGTCATGCGGCCTATCTGCTGGATGCGCTCTCCCCCTATCTCGTGCGACCAGCCCTGGTCGTCGGCGTGATCGATCCGGGCGTCGGCACCACGCGGGCACCGATTTTGGTGCAAGGGGATGGAATCAGCCTGGTCGGTCCCGACAATGGCCTCTTTGCACTGATCGCGCACCAGATGCCAGTCCGAATCTTTGAGCTTGGCACCCGGGGCGTACGTATGCTGTCCGCCAGTTTCCACGGCCGTGACCTTTTTGTCCCCTGGGCGTTGCGCCTGTGCACGGAACCCCGATCCCGACTAGCCGCTGATCTCACCCCCTTGACACGACCTCTCGTGGGATCGGACTGGCCGCTCGAGATCCAGGAAGTGATCCACATCGATCGCTTTGGAAACGCCTTAACCGGGTGCGTGGGAAGTGTGGCGAGACATCATCAGCGGCTGAAAATCGGGTCCCAGCTCTTGGCTTATCGCACCACATTCGGGGAAGCCGCTCCCGGGAGCCCATTCTGGTACGTCAACTCACTCAATCGGGTCGAAATTGCGTGCAACCGGCAGTCCGCCCAAGACGCCCTGGGTGTCCAGGTGGGCGATGCATTCGAATGGGTGTGACTGGCGGGGTCGTTGCCAGAGCGCTTACGAGTCCTGGTAGAGACGCGTTTTGGACCCACGATCATGGAGACTGCCATGCTGGAGCTGGCTGCTCCAGGCAAAGAGTGCAAATACGACGATGACCCAGCCGACCAGGTATACGGTCAGCGCCATGCTCCAGTCCTGAGCACGGGAGACGATGAACCAGAAAAGCGGCAGGAGCAGGACTCCCACGAGTAGCCACTGGGCACAGGCGATGGCATAACGCCTGGAGGCTTGGCCGAGCCTTACCGGATGACCTTCAGGGTCCAGCAGACGGAGTCGCCAGGCTTTCATACCGAGCGTCTGGCCACCGTGTATCCAGAACCAGGTGAGGAACAACCACGGTAGGCCAAGGAGGAAAATCCAATAGAGGAGCTTGCCCACGTCTGCATGATCGAGGACATGATGTCGTGGATTGACAACGAGAGCCAGCAGAAACGTCCCGAGCAGCCAGAATGCCAGGATCAAAAGACCGTCATAGAAGAGGGATGCGAGAACCCGTCCCCAAGCGGGCGGACGTCGGGCCCGGTTGTTCACGGAGTGTGTTTCATCCACACCACTGAATCCAGTCCGGCTTGGGTGCGTCTCAGGATCGGCGTGTCTTGGCCGGAGTGGAGGTGATAGACGGAAAGGGTCCAGCGATGGCTGGAAGAGACAAACAGGCTCGACGCAGCCCGGCCCACCAGGAGACTCTGGGATGCCTGAAGATATCGCACCGGTGTGTACCAGGATTCCAGGCGCAACGGTTCGACACTGGGCGTCCGGGATCGCATGCGGAACAGAAAATAGGGATGTGCACTCACACCGACCTGCGTGCAAAGGAGCGTCTGGTGCCCGAGGTCGAGCTCCGGGTAGGCTCCCGTAAAAGGAAGTGCACGGAATCGTGCCTGCGTGAGGTTATAGCTCCAGAGCCGCTGGATGTGCTTTTTGCGCCAGCTCGTATAAACGAACCGGTCGGATCCCGTGGGAACGACCGGGATCTGAATCGGGAAGGGTCCCGGGTCGATCCGGTGACGCACCCCCGGGTGGCTCAGAGAGGCCCAATAAAGTTCTTGCGCATAATAGCCAGGCTTCGGAGCATCATAAAAGACGAAGACGCCAAGCTTGGGGAAGGCAATCGCCTTCCAGCCGGAACGGAGCCGTTCCCACACGCCGGTTTTGAGGTTGAGTTTGCCGATCGTATGGATCGGGTAGGTACTAACCAGTAAGTCGTGGTTCGAAAGCTTTGACAAGACATCGACTTTGAGTGGTGCAGGTAGCGTGAACACTCGTCTTTGATGGTGGGTGTCGAGGTTCAGGCGGATGATCTCAGAACCCACACCCATATAGAGGTAACCTGGGAGCTTCAAAGCCACTGGACGGCTGCATCCGGCGAGGCCGACCAGCAGCCCCAGGAGCAGCAAACATGCACGGTTCCGGTTCATAGACATCGCGGGCACATCCCTTCCGGGTGATACACACGGTAGCTCTATTGTAAGGGAAGTTGAAGGCAGCAGGTCCAACCATTTGGAGCCACTGTGATTTCCTGCCGCAAGATCGCGTGAGTAGCCTATCCCGGGAGTCGATAGGAGGAATTTGGAGTGGGAGGCTACCACAAATCCTCTGTGCCAGAGTCAGGGATGCACCACAAGTGGGGGGATGCCATGCCGGATTACGGGATGGGGGAGGGTACACGCCACATGGTAGAGGGTGGAGTTCGTCTCGGCCAATGAGAGGCTGGGTGCGTAGTAGACGATATTCCCCTGAAGCGGGATATACAGAACCGGTAAATGTCGCAGAGCAAAGCGTTCGTACGCATAAAGCGCCTTCCGGCCTGGTTTGAGATTGGTGGCGAGAATCAGGCGGTTCAACTCGGGATTGCTGTAGTGTCCATAGTTGGTCCCTCCACCGGTATTGAAGAGTCCTTCACCGGTCGGATAATAGTCGGGTTCGTAATCCCATGCGAGAAATGCGCTTTCCCAGGTACCACCCCGTTCCACCAGCTTCGCCAGCATCAGGTTGAACGGAAGTTTTCGGATGTGCATCTCGACGCCAATGGCACGCCATTCCTGTTTCAGGATGTCGGCCATGACCACTTGCGTCCTGCTGATGGACGGCAGAAGCATCGTGAACACCAGCGGGTGTCCTTGCACATTGCGACGGATCCAGCCGTCGCCGGGCACCGTGCGCCAGCCGGCACGGCGAAGGAGTGCGCGGGCATGCGCCGGACGGTACATCAAGTCTGGATGTGCGTCGAGATGTCGGATGAGGGGAGACAGGTAAGTCGGAGGATCGCCCGGAACCGGGTTGAACGCCGGGGTTCCGGTTCCATTGAATGCAATCCGGATGATCAAGGACTCATTGATCGCATATTGCAGAGCACGGCGGACCGGGAGTTGCCTGAAAAAGGATGCATGTGGATTGGCATAATTGAGCACCACGTAGTTGAGGGTAAAGCCACCGTCGGTGATGCAGTTGCGCAGGTGATGGAGCAGGTGCCGGGCACGAAAGAGTGCGTGCGGGACGTTGCCGATGTCGAGTGTGCCCGATCGCAGCGCGCAGAATGCGCCTTCTGACGGGGTATACATCGCATACACCAGCTTGTGAAAAAGTGCAGGTGGGCCTGAAAAGCGGGGATTTTGTACCAGAACCACTTTGCGGCCGATGATATAGTGCCGTACCTGGTAAGGGCCGTCCACAATCCGGGCCAGCGTCGGATCAGTCTGGTGCGCAAAAAGATAGTTGATGCTGTCATGCCTCCACGAAAACCGAGGGAGCGCCATCAGCTGGGACAGCCCGTTGAGTTCGAACCAGTCGGGGTTAACCGGGCGTGTGGTCCGGATGACCAACTGATCCGGACTGGTCACGGTGACGCTCCGAACCATCTGTGGAATCCCGCCGATATCGTAGTTCAGGTAACGTGTTCCGAACGCCTGAATGAGATCATACGAGTAGGCCACGTCGGCCGCGGTGATCGTTCTTCCATTTGACCATTTCCAGTGATGGATCGAGATCGTGTAAGTCGTATCGTGACGGGATACCTGGATCGAGCGGGCCAGGGATTTATGCCAGCGGATCTCGATCTTGTTACCGATCCAGATGAGTGGCCAATACAGGAGCTCGTCTATCGTGGCATTGCCAATCGACTGGTTGTTGACGATGGGCAAAAGCGAGTTGACATTGAGTGGGGCGGCTAGGCCCACATCGGTCGTGGTCTTGATGTCTGCCAATCGCAAGGTCTGGGCTTGGGCTTGAAGGTGGAGCAGGAGGGCGAGCACGACTCCGGTGAGCAGCTGGAAGGTGCGTGTCCGGTTCATGCGGCGGGCTCAAGCGGGTAGTGACAGGCCACTCCGGTGGATTCATTCACTACGGAAAATGCAGGGCGCTCATGAAAACAACGGTCCTGACGGCGTGGGCAAAGCCCGAAATAAGGACAACCATCGAAATGTGAAGCTGCCGGGATGGATCCGATCTCATGCGCGGTACCGGGTTCACGGTGGGCCAGAGGTGGGTTCGATCCCGTGGATTTTGTCTCTCTCACAAAACGCGGCAAGGCATCAAGAAGTGCCCGAGTGTAAGGATGACGAGGCCTCCTGATCAGGTCCTCCGTGAATGCGCACTCCACCAGCTCGCCATGGTAGAGCACCGCGATCCTTCGGGCGAGGTAAGCCACGGCACCGAGATCGTGGGTGATAAAGAGAAATGTCAATCCAAGCCGTTTCTGGAGATCCTTAAGGAGGTTCAGGATCCGCGCCTGCATGGAGACATCAAGGCCTGAGGTTGGCTCATCCAGGACGAGGAGCTCGGGCTCGGTCACCAGGGCTCGTGCAATCGCAATTCGTTGCCGTTGCCCGCCGGAGTATTGGCCAGGGCGGTCCCTGAGCATGCTGGGTGAGAGTCCCACTTGTTCGAGC
>JAJZNM010000182.1 GCA_021852325.1 Pseudomonadota bacterium | reverse complement strand
TCAGTTGAACCGTGGCTTAAAACCACCGATCCCGCGGAAGGGGACCGAGAACAGCTTCAGTCACCCAAGGACCGCGCGCGCCTGGATGGCCTCTATGAATGCATTCTCTGCGCCTGTTGCTCCACTGCTTGTCCGAGTTACTGGTGGAACAGTGACCGCTATCTCGGACCGGCCATCCTGTTGCAGGCTTACCGCTGGATCGTGGACAGCCGAGATACGGCGACGGGTGAACGTCTCGATCAGCTGCAGGATCCTTTTCGCCTCTATCGCTGCCATGTCATCCTCAACTGCACCAATACCTGTCCCAAGGGCCTCAACCCGGCCAAGGCCATTGCAGAGACCAAGCGACTTTTGATCGAGCGTGAATCCTGATCAAGACCCCAACCGTGAGTTCCAGCGCCTCCGCTGGCAGTGCCGGCGGGGAACCCGTGAGCTGGATCTGATCCTGATGGGCTACCTGGAAAACTGCTACCGCCAGGCGCCAGCTGAAGAGCAAGCGGCGTTCTGTCGCTTGCTGAACCGGCCGGATCCGGAGATCGAGCATCTGCTCTGGGTACAGGGTACCGGATTCCCGGCGGTCGAGGCACGGCTGATCGAGGTGCTTCGCATGATGCGCGGCTGAATCGCACTGCGGGCCTGAAACGGATCAGGCCTCGGCGACCCTGAGCACAATCTTCCCCCGGACGCCACCCGCTTCGAGCCGTTTATGCGCTTCCCTCACACGGTCGAGGGGCATGACGGAGTCGATGACGGGATGTAGCGTCCCCCGGGCTACCAAGGCCGTCAGCTGCTCCATGAGTACCCGGGAGCGTTCCAGATAGACGAGATGAAGGTCAATGTTCTTGCGGTAAGCGGTTCCAAGGACCGAGTTGCTCGCGGCAATGCTCACGATCCTGCCGCCGGGTTTGAGCAGCTTCAGGCTGTCGGCAACCACCTGGCCGCCGACCGTGTCGAAGACGAGATCAAGGGCTTCTGATCCCACCACGGATTGAACGGCGCGGGTCAGGTCTTCGACACGGTAATCGATCACCGCATCGGCACCGAGATTCGCGACGAGATCACGGTTTGTCTTCCGGCAGGTGGTGAGGACACGTGTACCTGCGGCTTTTGCCATCTGGATCGCCAATGATCCCACTCCTCCGGCACCGGCATGGATCAGGATCGTCTCTCCGAGCCTGAGATGTCCACGGTCAAAAAGCGCCTGCCAGGCGGTGCAACCTGCCAGTGGCAGGCTTGCGGCTTCGATGAACGACAGGGCCGGTGGCTTGTGGACGGCCAGATCTTCGTGGACCAGGTGATACTCGGCGTATGTGCCCATGTAGCGCTTGTCCGGCGCGCTCGTGTAACAGACTTCATCACCGCTCCTGAAACGGGTGCAGCCGGGGCCTGCCTCCTCGACGATGCCAGCCGCATCTGAGCCGAGAATCAGGGGAGGGGCGAGTCCCGCCCAACTGCCATCCTGACGGAGCTTGCAGTCAAGCGGGTTTACCGATGCGGCCATGACTTTGACGAGGAGCATGCCCGGTTCCACCCGGGGTTTGCCGTGTGCGCGGTAAACCAGGTGGTCCGGGTCGCCAAAGGCTTCGAGGACCACCGCCTTCATCTGGGGGTTTTGCCGCAAGGAAAAAGGCACGTTTGCCTCCTATCGCAGCTCGGCGTGATCCGTGACGTGGGAATGAGCGGCGGTCATGGTGAGGGTTCGCCTGGGCTCAGCTTTCGTAGGGCTCGCTGCCCCTGGCCACGGGCAGTCCTTCCTGCGCCCATGCGAGTGTCCCTCCCTGGATGTGGATGACGTTGGGGAGTTCGTGAATGACCCGTTCGCAGGCCGTCATGGCCCTGCGTCCAGAATGGCAGAGCACATAAATCGGATCAGTTGGTGCCAGACCCGCTGCAGCCAGCCGACTCACGACGTTCTCGTGGGTGAACTGGTCAAGGGGGATGAGGATCGCACCGGCCGCGTGGACCGCTTCATATTCCTCCGAGGTGCGGACATCTAACAAGGCGAGCCGCTCGCCCTGTTGGACACGGCTGCACAACTCCTGTACCCGGATCGATGGGATCTGAGGCTCAACCATGGGTGCTTTCTCGAACTGGTGATCCCCTACATGATACGACAGAGAGGGTCGGCAATGGGAGGGCTCAGGATGCCGTACAGCAGCCCGAAGGCGCACCGGGCATCCCGGGGCAGGACCCAGAGACTGCATCGAGTAGGGGAGTCAGGTATCCTTCAAGCTTGGGCTTAACCCCAATGCCCGCGAGGATTCCAGATGGCCGAGATGGCGATTGACTATGTCGACGTTCAACTGGCCCGCTCCCGGATCCGCCGGTATCTCGGTGATCCCACCCCGATCCTCCGCTGGCGTGCCTTTGAAGAACGTGCGGGACTTCCAGGTCTCAAGGTCTACGTGAAGTGTGAAAATCTGGGTCCGACGGGATCATTCAAGATCCGTGGCGCGCTCAATGCAGTTCTGGCGCTGCCGGATCACCTGGCGAGGAAGGGTGTGGCCACCCATTCATCCGGCAATCATGGAGCGGCCTTGGCCTATGCTGCAAGGATCCGGGACATCCCGGCGGTCATCGTCGTGCCGGTGGGGGCCTCGCCTCGCAAGATCGACCTGATCCGGCAATGGGGAGGGCGTATCGTTGAATGTGAACCCACCCAGGAGGGTCGCGAGACGGCCTTGTCCCGAGTGGTCCTCGAGCAGGGCTGTGTCGCGATCCCGCCTTACGACGATGCACCTGTGATCGCGGGCCAGGGTACGGTGATGGACGAGTTCCTGGACGAGGTTCCTGCGCTAGATTACCTCCTCGTGCCGATTGGAGGCGGGGGCTTAATCAGCGGATCTGCGATCGTGGCCCGGGCCCGCTGCCCGCAGGTCCGCCTGATCGGTGTTGAGCCACGGGGTGCGAATGATACCCTCCGGTCGCTCGCGCGTGGTGTGCGAACACCGCATCCCGCACCCGCGACCATTGCAGATGGGCTCAAGGCATTCGTTGGAGCCCTGACGTTCCCCATCATCCAGCAGATGGTTGATCAGGTGGTGGATGTCACCGACGAGGAAATTGCAAGGATGGTGCTCCTTGGCCTTGAGGAACTGCGGATGGTGATCGAACCTTCTTCGGCCACGGTCTTTGCAGCACTGGCCAGTCTGAGTCTGGAGTCGGCCTGCACTGTCGGCGTCATCCTCAGCGGCGGGAATGTGGACCGTGCCTTTTGGGAGCGCTTGGGGGTCCCTAGCGGCCCCGGTAAGTGATCCGGCCTTTGGTCAAGTCATAGGGAGTCAGCTGCACGGTCACCCGATCGCCGGTCAGGATCCGTATGTAGTTCTTGCGCATGCGGCCCGAAATGTGAGCAAGGACAATGTGTCCATTGTCGAGTTTGACCCGGAAGGTCGTATTCGGCAGGGTCTCGACGACCACTCCTTCTATTTCGATATTGTCCTCTTTGGGCATGGACGCGGGCGGCTTTTGGGGTGCGGAAGGTTTGCTATTGTGCATCAAGGGCCGGGTTTGTTCAACCAAAGCCACAGCCCCGTGCAACCCGAGAGAGGTCCGCACGAGGCGGTCTGCAACCGGCTCACCGGATCTCTGTTTCGGGCCAGGACAAGGATGGTTGTTGCCAGAAGTGCCCACGGTCCGAGGCCAATCCCACGGCCAAAAGCGCGAGATAGCGTTCGCGCGTGATCCCATGCGCACCGAGCGCGCAAACGTGGCTGGATCCGACCTGGCAATCGACGAGGCTGAATCCCGCGCGGAAGAGGTTGTAGAGCAATGCCCAAAGCAGGATCTTGGATCCGTCACGGATCGTACTGAACATGGATTCGGCAAAGAAGACACCACCGATCGAAAGACCGATGATTCCAGCACAACATACTGAATCATATGACATTTCAATGGAATGTGCGTGTCCACGGTCGTAGAGATCGAGGTAGCACCGGACCATCGCCTCAGTGATCCAGGTACCGGTGGCCCCCGCGCGCTCCGGTCCACATCGCAAAACCACATGTTTGAAGTCCCGATCGATCGTGAGTGTGGTACGGCCACCGCGTTGACGCAGGGTCCGGGCGAGGCGTTTCGGGAGCTGCAAGCTGCCGGGCAGCCAGACGAACCTCGGATCCGGACTCCACCAGAGGACCGGCCCGGGTGCCTCATACCAAGGGAAGATACCACTCCGATAGGCAGACAAGACACGCTCCGGGCTCAC
This sequence comes from Pseudomonadota bacterium, assembly GCA_021852325.1. GTDB lineage: Bacteria > Pseudomonadota > Gammaproteobacteria > JAKAQQ01 > JAKAQQ01 > JAJZNM01. The sequence goes on along the minus strand of JAJZNM010000182.1, from coordinate 3,106 downwards.
ATCCCCCCCGATCGCGAGGAGCCCGGGTGGATCCACGAGTGCGTAGCGAACGTCTGGGAACCCGATCTCCGGACCGAGTGTCGGGATGGAGGGTTGCCGGGGTCCTAAGGGAGCGGGCACTGACCGAGGCTGGCCTCAGGGACTCCCGTGTGATCCGAGGTAGCGCTCGGCATCCAGCGCAGCCATGCACCCGGTTCCTGCGGAGGTGATCGCCTGGCGGTAGACGTGGTCGGTCACATCGCCTGCAGCAAACACGCCGGGAATGCTGGTTTCGGTGAAGCCGCCGGACTGACCGGCCCGGATGACGATGTAGCCATTATCGAGTTCGAGCTGGTCTTTGAAAAGGGTGGTGTTGGGTGTGTGCCCGATCGCGATGAAGACTCCCTGCACGGGGAGGATTTGCTCGGCGCCCCCCGGGTCTTGGCGGAGCCTCAATCCGGTCACGGTTTCGCCATCGCCCAGGACCTCCTCGACCACGTGGTTCCAGATCATCGTGACATTGGCGTTTTTCGTGAGCTGTTCGGCCAGCATGAATTCGGCTCGCAGGCGGTCGCGCCGGTGCACCAGAAACACTTTCGAGGCGATGTGCGCCAGGTAGAGGGCTTCCGTGACGGCCGTGTTTCCACCACCGATGACCGCCACGGGTTGATCACGGAAGAAAAACCCATCGCAGGTCGCGCAGGCGGAGACGCCGTGCCCCCGGTAACGGGTTTCCGAATCCAGACCGAGATAACGTGCGGTCGAGCCCGTGGCGATGATCAGGGCGTCCGTGACATAGGCGGTCTGGTCTCCGGACAGGCGGAACGGATGTCCAGAAAGGTCGGCTTCCGCGATCTCGTCAAAAAGGATCTCGCAACCGACCTTTTCGGCGTGTTTCCGCATGCGCTCCATGAGCTCCGGTCCCTTGAGGCCATCGGGGTCACCCGGCCAGTTCTCCACCTCGGTCGTGGTCATGAGCTGCCCCCCGGCGTCGAGCCCGGTGACCAGGACGGGTTTGAGGTTGGCTCGCGCGGCATAGACTGCAGCGCTGTAACCGGCAGGTCCGGAGCCCAGGATGAGGAGTCTGCTGTGTTTGGCGTCAACCATGTATAATTCCAGTGAATCAGCGTGAGGGTGTCTGCATGAAGAGCGACCGGACGCCGAGGCGTCAGACAGATACCCATCGCAGATCATTCAGACGCGAAATTTTAGCACGTACACCCGTTCTGCGGCGCCTCACCAGCCGCGAGCCCTGAGGAGTTGTATCCATGCGAATCGGTATCCCACGGGAACTCAAACCCAAAGAAGGCCGGGTCGGCCTGATCCCGGCCGCGGCCGCGGAGCTGGTTCGTCGAGGTCATGAAGTCTGGGTCGAACAGCAGGCTGGATCCCAAAGCGGATACACTGACCAGCTGTTTGAAGCCGTGGGATGCCGGATTGCGGCATCCCATGAAGAGGTCTTTGAGCGGGGTGAGCTCATCATCAAGGTCAAGGAGCCGGTCCGGGAGGATTTGGCCCACCTGAGAAAGCATCACCTCCTGTTTTGTTATCTCCACCTTGCGCCATTGCCCGAGTTGACGGACGCGCTGCTCAAGATCGGACTGACGGCGGTCGCCTTCGAGACAGTCGAGGAACCTTCCCGTCGCCTGCCCTTGCTCGCCCCCATGAGTGATATTGCCGGACGATTGTCGATCCAGATCGGGACCCACCTTCTGCACCAGCCGCAAGGGGGGAAGGGCATCCTGCTCGGCGGCGTCACCGCGGCCCGCCGCGGGCGGGTCACGGTCGTCGGAGCGGGAGTCGCAGGAGGGAGCGCAGTTGAAGTGGCCGCAGCGCTCGGTGCCCAGGTCACCGTCTTCGACCTCGATCTCGACAAGCTGGAACGGATGCGGCTGATCGGACCCAATGTAACGGCTCTCTATGCGCATGCGGATGATGTCGCCCGGAGTGTGAGCCAGGCGGACCTCGTGATCGGAGCGGTTCTCGTCACCGGGGAGAAAGCCCCGCATGTGATCACGCGGGAGATGGTCCGGAGCATGCAGCCGGGCAGCGTAATCGTCGACATTTCGGTGGACCAGGGAGGTTGTGTGGAATCGACCATTCCAACCACCTATGAACAGCCCACCTATGTCTGGGAAGGGGTGACGCATTTCACGGTGACCAACATGCCGGGAGCGGTTCCACGGACGAGTTCGCAGGCCTTGTCGGCGGCGATTATGCCCTATGCGCTCCGCCTGGCGGATGGCAGCTGGCGGCAATCAGATGCCCTTCTGAAAGGCATCAACGTCGAGGCTGGACGGATCGTGCATCCCGCACTCATGAAACACTGAGGAGGATTTCCATCGGCAGCATGCGTCATCGCGCCATACCGGGTCCGCGGGGTTTCCTGAACGCCGAGTTCGTTCATGGCCTGCGTGAAGGCGTGCTCTGGCTGTGCCTGTCATTTGCCATCATCCTGCTGCTCGCGCTGCTCAGCTACCATTCGACCGATCCGAGCTTTACGTTTTCCGGTCAGGCTGCCTACTATCACAACTGGATGGGACCCTTGGGTGCGTGGCTGGCTGACGGATTGCTCCTGGTCTGGGGATGGTCGGCATTGATGGTTCCCTTGTTGATCGCGGGACTGGGTTTTCTCGTCCGCAAGCCTCCGATTCTCCGTTCCCGAAGGGAGCTTTGGTTGCGCAGTGCCGGTGGACTCGTCACGATCCTGGCCTTGAGTGGATTTTTAGCGAATCTCTTGACGACCGATCTGGCGCACCTTCCGGCCGGCACTGGCGGGATCGTCGGGTTCGAAATCGCCCGGATGATGCGCTCCCTTCTGGATCCCCTGGGAGCGGGTATGCTCCTTCTGGCCCTGATCCTTGCGGGGATCTCACTGGCCACATCCTGGTCGTGGCTCGGCTTCCTGGCTTGGACGGGATCTTCAATCTACCATCTGACCCGTCACGCCACCCGGTCGATTCTCCTGGCACGCGCGAATACCCCAACCCCCCGAAGCCCCGTGCCGCGGGCAGATCGCGCGCTTGAAGCGGATCTGGTTCCAAGAGTCCCGGTCAGGATCGAGCCCAGCGTGGAACGGATCGAGTCTGGAATCCGGCTCGATGCCGAGCGTCAGCAAACCCTGTTT
>JAJZNM010000047.1 GCA_021852325.1 Pseudomonadota bacterium | reverse complement strand
GACGATCCCCTCGAGTGCGAGCTCATAAAGCTGCGATGGGACATGGGGCGCGCTCCAGCCGGGACCGACATAGCCGCAGTAAAAGAAAAACCGGGGATTGGAACAGGGCAGGCGCATGGCCCACGGGAGATGGCTGACCTTGCCCCAGAGCTCGCCATTGATGAAGTTGCCGGCGCGGCCGGCCAGAAGCCCGAGCGGCACGACCGGAGCGATGAAGTCGGTCAGGTCGAAAACGTTGCGCCCGGTCCTTCGTCCGTAGAGCATCATGGCTGCAATGACCCGGAGCATGCCGCCATGAAACGACATGCCACCGTCCCAGACTTCGAAGATCCGGACCGGGTCGGACAGATAATAGGGCAGGTTATAAAGGAGCACATAGCCAATGCGCCCCCCCACGATGACCCCGAGTGCCGCATAGAACGTCATGTCGAGGAGCTGGTCGTCGGTCCAGCCCGTCACCCGTCCGTGGATCCGGCGGTGGAGCAGCCAGAACGCGGCGACGATACCGATCAGGTACATGAGTCCGTACCAGTGAATGGCCAGCGGACCGATTTGAAGGGCCACCGGGTTGATGGTCGGGTAGTTGAGCATTCATCTCTCCTCGATCAGGCCGTAGATCACTTTGAGATAACCGGTCTCGGGAATCGCGGGATGGACAGGGTGATCCGGCCCCTGTCCACCCGTACCCACTATTCTGGCCTCTCTCCCTGCCCGCCGCACGCCCCGCAGGAAGGCCAATCTCAACTCGTCCGCCCCGAGATGGCTCGAGCAGCTGGCGATCACCAGGAACGCGGGATTCTCGAGCACGCGGACTGTGAGTCCGACCAGGCGTTCGTAGGCCAAAAGCCCCTCACGGAAGTCTTTCTTGCGCTTGATGAAGGCCGGGGGATCGAGCACGGCCACACCGAAGCGCTCTCCGCTCTCGGCCAGCTCCCGCAGGGCATCGAAGGCATCCGCAAGGAGGGTCCGTAGCCCGCGCAGCTGGTTCCGTTCCGCGTTTTCAACGGCGAGCCGAAGTGCTGCCTCCGATTGATCGATGGCGACGGCCTCACGTGCACCCTGTGCCAGGGCCTGGACCGAGAACCCTCCCGTATAGGAGAACACATCAAGCAGGCGTTGGCCCGGACAGAGCCGGGCGAGCCGCGACCGGTGCTCCCGCTGGTCGAAAAACCATCCTGTCTTTTGCCCGTGCCGGGAGGAGACCTCGAAGGCAAGCCCCGCTTCCTCGACGCGGACACGCTCGGGCACGGTGCCCCAGGTCTCCGCTTCGCCCTCAGGGAGACCCTCGAGCTTCCGGGCATCGAGATCGTTCCGGTAGAGAATGCCTTCGGGTGCGAAACACTCGACCAGGGTATCCTGCACCAGACCCCGCAAGGCCTCCATGCCAGCCGTCGCCACCTGCGCCACGAGATGCTCTCCGTACCGGTCCACCACGAGGCCCGGCAGCCCATCGGCCTCGCCGAACACCATCCGGCCATACGGGCCGAGCCCGAACCGCTCCCGGAGCGCCTTGGCGCGCAGCATGCGCTCCCGGAAAAAATCCCGGTCGATTGCGACGTCCGGCGCGCGCGCCAGGAGCCTTACCGCAATCAGCGAATGGGGGTTCACATAGCCGGTGCCGATCCCCTGTCCACGCGCATCCCGGACGTTGACGAGCGCACCCGGTTCAAGCGAGGTGAGCGGAGTTTTGGCGACATCGATCTCGTTGCTGAATACCCAGAGATGGCCCGCCCGCAGGCGCCGGTCTTCTCCGCGCGCGAGGCTCACCTCGGCCCGTCTCATGGCCCGGTCGCGCCTCGCCGGAGCAGGCCGGTCCCGGAGGCGATCCTCATGTCTCGATCGGTGCGGGTGGATCAAGCGCAAATGCGGATTGGTAACGGGACCAGAACTCCTGGGTCTCGAACCGGTGGTTCTGGGTTCCAGCAGACGAGATCTTGAACGCGCCGAGCAGGGACGCCACCCGGCCGGACACGGCCCAGTCGAGGCCACGGGCCCAGCCCCAGAGGAGACCGGCCCGATAGGCATCTCCGCATCCGGTGGGATCCACTTCGTCTGTGGGGGGCGCGGGCGGGATCTCGATCCGGCCCACGTGCGTCCAGATCCAGGAACCCTCCCGTCCGCGCGTCTGGACAACCACGCCCACCTGTTCCAAGAGTTTCGGGATCGTCAACCCGAAGCGTTTCTCGACGAGGCCGGCTTCATAGTCGTTGACGGCCATCACGGCCGCACCGGTGGCCATCTCGCTGACATCCTCCAGGGACAGGATCCCAAGCGCCTGGCCGGGATCGAAGAGGTACGGGATAGACCGCTCCCGGAACGCGCGGGCGTGGGTGCGCATGCCTGCCCGGCTGTCCGGTGCCACCACCCCGATCCGGACCTGAGCTCCGAGGTCATCAGGAAAAGGTGCCTCGCCTGAAGCCAGCATGGCCCCCGGATGGAATGCGGTGATCTGGTTGTCCTCGCGATCGGTCATGATGTAGGCCTGTGCAGTCAGGGCCTCGACCGGATGGAGGGCTCCGGTCGGAATCCCGGAAGCTTCGAGCCATGCCCGGTAGGGTGCGAAGTCGCGCCCCACAGCTCCCCAGGGGCAAGCGGATTCTCCGAGCAGGGCCAGCGAGTAACAGATGTTGCCGGCGCAGCCGCCGAAATCCCGGCGCAGATCACCCACTTCAAAGGCCACACTGAGCGTCTGGAGATGACCCGTGAGCATCTGGTCAGCGAAGCGGCCGCTGTAGCGCATGACCGTGTCGAACGCGAGCGAACCTGAGACCAGGATCATACCGGGTCCGGACCTCCCTCCTGCCGCCAGACGAGATCCAGCTCGCGGGCGGCCCGGACATCGTCCAGACGCCTGACGGGTGTGGTCCAGGGCGCCTGACGGACCTTGTCCGGATCGCGCCCGGCTTCCTCGCGGATCCGGGTCATGGCCTCGACGAAGGCATCCAGGGTCTCGGGGGATTCGGTTTCCGTGGGCTCGATGAGCAGGCATTCGGGAACGAGGAGCGGGAAATAGGTGGTCGGTGCGTGCATCCCGTAATCAAGCAGCCGCTTCGCAAAATCCATGGCCGTGACACCGAGCTCGCGCGCCTCCCGCTTGAGCGTCACGATGCATTCGTGGCTGGCCCGCCGCCGGGGATAGGCGAGCTCGAACCCGGCCGCCTCGAGCCGCCTGGCGAGATAGTTGGCGTTGAGGGTCGCATACTCGCTCACCCGACGCATGCCGCTGCGGCCGAGGAGTCTTGCATAGATGTAGGCCCGCAGCAACACGCCCCCGTTGCCCATGAAGGCCGACAACCGCCCGATGGTCTCGGGGCGGCTGTCTTCTTCCGCCCAGGACAGGTGTCCTGCGGCGTCACGCACGACAAATGGCACCGGCAGGTAAGGCTCGAGCCTCGGACCCACGCCGAGCGCGGCCGCCCCCGGTCCGCCCCCGCCGTGCGGCGTCGAAAACGTCTTGTGCAGGTTGAGATGGAGCACATCGAATTGCATGTCTCCAGGCCGGACGCGGCCGAGGATCGCATTGAGATTCGCGCCATCGTAGTAGAGCAGGCCTCCGGCTTGGTGCACGACCTCGGCGATTTCGAGGATCCGGCGCTCGAACACCCCGAGCGTCGAAGGATTGGTCAGCATGATCCCCGCGGTTTTGGGACCGACCGCCGCGCGCAGGGCCTGCATGTCCACATCCCCATCCCGGTCGGTCGGGATCTCCCGAACGCGGAAGCCGGACATCACAGCACTCGCGGGATTGGTCCCATGGGCTGCATCCGGCACAAGGACCTCGGAGCGGGCCTCGTCTCCACGCGCGCGATGATAGCGCCGGATCATGGCCATCCCGGCAAACTCACCCTGGGCGCCCGCCATCGGGTTCAAGACCACGGCCTGCATGCCGGTCGCCGCCTTGAGCATTTCCTGGAGCTCGAACACGCAGGACAGAAAGCCCTGTCGGGTCCGGGCCGGCGCCAGCGGATGGGCATCCAGAAAACCCGCGAGCATGGCCAGACGATTGGCGGCACGCGGATTGTATTTCATCGTGCAGGACCCGAGCGGATAGAAATGGGTATCGATCGAGAAGTTTTGCTGGGACAGTCGGGTATAGTGACGTACTACTTCGAGTTCGGAGACCTCGGGCAGGAATGGGGCACGCGTTCGCAGGAGGACAGCTGGCAGATCGTCGATCGTCTCCTCCACCTCCGGTGCGAGCCCAGCCGCCCGCCGCCCTGGGCGGGAATGCTCAAAGATCAGTGCAGTCATCCAAGCGCCCCGAGTGCACGCAGATAGTCCGGCTCCTGCCCGATCTCCGGGACGAGTTCGTGATAGACCACCCGGTCGGCTTCATCCACAACCACAACCGCCCGGGCCGCGAGTCCGGCCAAGGGTCCGTCGATGATGAGGACGCCCCAGTCACGGGCAAAGTCGCGATCGCGCATCATGGACAGGGTGACGACATTCGCCAGTCCCTCGAGCCCGCAAAAGCGCTTCTGGGCAAACGGCAGGTCGGCCGAGACCATGAGAAAGACAGTCTCGGGATGGCTACGGGCATGTTCATTGAACTTCCGGGTCGAAAGCGCACAAACGGGCGTGTCGATGCTCGGGAAGATATTGAACAGTTTCCTCCGGCCATGGAAATCCTTGAGTGAACGGACTTCGAGATCGCTGTTCACGAGTTGGAAATCAGGAGCCGTGGCGTGGATGTGGGGCAGGTTCCCGCCGGTATGGATCGGTTGACCGCGCAGCGTGATGGTGGCCATCGGGTTGGTCCTCAGTGGGTGGGGGTGGGATTTCGCACCGGCGCTTGGCGGGCGGATTCGAGCAGGGCCTCGAGGTGGGACCGATAGCTGGCAATGTCTTCAGGACTCCGCGCTTCGGTCACGCAGGGCAGCCAGGCCTTTGACAGTTCGGGACTGAAACTTCCAAGATCATAGCCGCCGAGCAGGCCCTGATCGGACAGGGCCTCGAGGAATGGTCGGACCGGTTGATCCATGACGAGTGGACACTCGTGGAAGAAGGGCGTGCCGGGAAAGCAGGGTCGGATGCCGGGTAGAGTGGTGAGGGACTCGACGAGCAGCCGGGTCTGCGCATGGCAGGCGCGAGCCACCCGGGCGAGTCCGGTCGGTCCGAGCAAGGAGAGATAGAGGGTCGCGGCCGTCACCAGGAGGCCCTGGTTCGTGCAGATGTTGGACATGGCACGTGCACGCCGGATGTGCTGCTCCCGGGCCTGGAGCGTAAGCGTGAAACCGGGACGGCCGTCCCGGTCACGCGTCCTGCCGACAATCCGTCCCGGCATCTGGCGGACCAGACTCTTGCGGCCCGTCAGGAATCCGAAATACGGTCCGCCCGAACTCAGCGGGACACCCAGTGGCTGGCCCTCCCCACAGGCAATGTCGGCTCCCGAGTCTCCCCAGGTTCCGGGCGGGTTCAGGATCGCGAGCGATGTGGGGTTGACGAGTGCGATCACGATCATGCCCAGGCGATGGGCATGATCGGTCCAGGTGTCGACCCGATCAAGCAGCCCGAAAAAGTTGGGCTGAGCGAGCACGAGAACTCCGGCCCCGCCGTGCGCAAGACGCGCTTCAAGCCAGGCCGGTTCGAGGAGACCGGATTTCCGGTCGTAGGGGACCGTTTCGGTCTCGATCAGCTGGGGCTCGAGTACGGTTTCGACCACCCGCCGGTAGGCGGGATGGAGCGCTTCCGGCAGGAGGACGGCCGAGCCACCGCCTTTCTGGTTCTGGATGCGGCAGGCCATGAGGATGGCCTCAGCCAGTGCGCTGGCCCCGTCATAAAGCGAGGCATTGGAGACTTCGAGTCCCGTGAGCGCGGCCATCATCGTCTGAAACTCGTAGATGACCTGGAGCGTGCCTTGGCTGGCCTCGGCCTGGTAGGGCGTATAGGCGCTGTAGAACTCGCCACGGGTCACGATCTCCCACACGGCCGCCGGAATGAAATGGTCGTAGGCGCCGGCACCGAGAAAGCAGAGTCCCGGTGCATCCCCGTGTGCTCGTTCGCGCATGAGCCGGGTCACCGCCTGCTCGGACAGTGCATCTGGAACCGATGCCGGAAGCTCCCGGATCTTGAGCGCGGGCGGAATCTCGTCAAAAAGTTCATCAACCCGGGAGACCCCGAGCGTTTTGAGCATCTGATCGACGTCATCCGGGGTATGGGGAATGAATGGCATGAAAATCCCCGGCTCAGTGCGCGTCGGCGAGCATGTGTTCGTAACCGTCTGCATCGAGGAGCCCCGACAGATCGACCGGGCGGGCGGTCTTCACCTTGAGGAGCCACCCCTCCCCGTAGGGGTCACGGTTGATGATCTCAGGGGACTCGGCGAGTGCAGGATTGCCCGCGGAAATGGTGCCGGTCACCGGGGTATACACATCCGAAGCCGCCTTCACGGATTCGACCACCGCACAGACATCCCCGGCATCGAGGCGTTTGCCCACCGGATAGATTTCCGCGTAGACGAGGTCACCGAGTGCCTCCTGGGCATGATCCGTGATCCCGATCGTGATTTCGTGATCGGAATCACGGCGCACCCATTCATGGCTTGAGGTATAGCGCAGATCTTTCGACAATTTGTTCATGAACCAATGATCTCCAAGCGGCAGGAATTCAGTTGGCCCGCTCGACAAGCACCCGCCCTCGTTTCACGAACGGCGGGGTATGCCAGCGGACCGGCAGGAGCCGGTCCCGGATCACGACCCGAGCCTCAGCCGGCCGGGGTTCGACGACGCGGGCCAGCCCGATCGCCGCATTGATCGTGGGCGAAAAGGTCCCGCTCGTGATCATCCCGACGGAACGCTCGCCATCTCGAAGCTCCTGGTGGGCGCGCAGCACGCCTGCGCCTCCCAAGACCACACCCGTGAGGGTCCGGGACACCCCTTCGCGGCGCTGGCGTTCCAGGACTTCCCGCCCAATGAAACGGCGCTCGGCAGGATCCCAGCAGACCGTCCAGGCGAGATTCGATTCGAGCGGGGTGGTGGTCTCATCCATGTCCTGGCCGTAGAGGTTGAGCCCAGCCTCGAGTCTCAGGGTATCCCGGGCACCCAAGCCGACCGGTGCCACACCCCCCTCCACCCAAATCGAAAACGCCTCGATGAGTTGACGTTCCGTGAGCGCGATCTCGAACCCATCCTCGCCCGTATAGCCGGTTCGCGCCACGAATCCCTCCTCGCTTTCGAGGAAGGTGAATGGCTTGAGGGCACCCAGCCGGGACGCAAAATCGGGGGTGAACACCATCTCGAGTGCAGCTCCGGCCCCCGGCCCCTGGAGGGCCAGCAATCCGAGATCGGCCCTCGGCACGAGGATCACCCTCAGCGCACGGATCTCGGTCTGCATCCAC
>JAJZNM010000089.1 GCA_021852325.1 Pseudomonadota bacterium | reverse complement strand
CCCCGGGGCCCTGACCCGTTACATTGACCAGGCCGCGCAGCACCTCGCCAAGAGCGGAGGCAACCTCGCCCGCTACGCGCTGATGGCCCATCTCGTGAATGCCGTGGCCACGCGCCCGGCCGTGCATGCCCTGTTGCGCAAACTGGTCGGGCCGAACGGCGTGGACGCGAGCGGATTCAGCGAGATGGGGCTCAAGGCCTATCTCGACCATCACCCTCGTTTCTATGTGCCTGGAGACGGCAGCGAACGGATTGCCCTGATCCATGCCGACGGGGATATCGTGAGCGGGCGTGCACCCCCGGGCGAGATCGGCAGCAAGAGTCTGATCGGCCTGATCCGCGAGGCGCGACTCAATCCCGATGTCCGCGCACTCGTTCTGCGCGTCAACAGCCCCGGTGGCAGTGCCAATGCGTCAGACGAGATCCTCCACGCGATCGAGGCATTCGAGGCCACGGGTCGCCCGGTCGTCGTCTCCATGGGGGACATGGCCGCCTCCGGCGGTTACTGGATCTCGATGGCGGCCAACCGGATCTACGCCGAGCCCACGACCTTGACTGGTTCGATCGGGATCTTCGGCATCTTTCCGAACGCGAGCCCGCTGCTCAACAAGATCGGTGTTCACGTCGAGGGTGTCGGCACGACGCCGCTCACCGGGCAGTTCAGCCCACTCATGCCCCTGTCGAAGACGGCCAAGACCCTGTTCCGGGTCGAGATCCTGCATGGTTACCACGACTTCATCGATCACGTGGCGAAGTTCCGGCACCTCACGCCTGCGAGGGTCAATGCAATCGGCCGGGGCCACATCTGGGTTGGAACCGAGGCTCTGAAACTCGGGCTCGTCAACCAGCTGGGTGGGCTGGAACGGGCGATTCAGGGTGCTGCGCACCTTGCCCACCTCGTCCACTACCGGGTCGTGACCCTCCGGCAACCCCTGACCTGGACCGAAAAACTCATTGTCAAGCTGGCCCACCTGCATGAAGCCGGGATCCTGGGCCGGGGGCTCCTCCAGAATGCGGGCATCGCCCCGAGTCTCGAGGTGCCGGTTCCGGTCGGTGCCTTCTGGCACACGCTGCAAGACGAGTTCGGATTCCTGAAGAGCCGGACCGGGATCTATGCCTATTGCCTGGGTTGCCGGTCCGTTCTGCTCCATTGACGGGTGTGCGCTCGATCGACCGGTCAGGGGAGGGGGATCTTTCCCACGGATGGATCAGGCCCCTGGTTTGTCCCTGAAGCCACTCCATCCTGGCTGCAGGGAGGTGTGCCCGGGATCAGTGTAATCCAGGCATCAGGAGCTCGAGGGCCAGAAAGATCATGACGCCGAACGTGAGGAGCATTCCGAGCATCCGTTGACGGCTCGCTCCCGAGCTTATCGTAAGCCCTATGGCATGGAGAGTCCGGCCGACCAGGAAAATCGCGCCCAGCCATTCAAGTTCACCGGTTGGAGCCGACGTGAGTGCCGCCGCGAGAAAAAGCAAAAGGGCGAGTGGGACATACTCGACGGCATTCGCGTGTGCCCGGATGGCGCGTTCGAGATCCTGATGATCTCCATGTCCGATCCCGGTCCGGTGACGCCAGCGGAGCCGGATGACGCGGATCGCGAGAAACAGGATTCCGAGTGTGGCCACGGCGAGTATCCAGCTCACCACGATCAGGTTGTGCCGGATGAGCGGGGCAAAAAAGGCGATTTCCGAGATGTTCATCAAGGGGTCTCCTCTGGGGGTCCGGACTAAGGGTTTTTCTTTCCTGTTTCCGTCTGCCCGTCCTGGATCGCGACGAGCAGGCTCGTGGGGGATTGGTCAATCAGCAGGGAGCAGGTCGGGGTGTGCCACCACTTGTCGAACCCATGGCGGCGGTGATAGCCGAGGACGATGAGGTCCGCATGGATCTCGCGCGCGATCCGGCCAATCGTCTCCGGTGGCTCGCCGCGTTCGAGATGTCCCACGCATCGGAGCCCACGTGCCTTCAGGCGCTCGATGCCCTCGTCCAGGATTTCCTGGGACCGCTCGATCTCCCGCGCCATGCCGTCCCCGGCCGCGAGCGCCTCCCCGCCGAGGAGTGCGGCCGGGAGGTTGATCACGGCCAGAAGGTGGGTGAATGCACCGAAGCGTTCGGCGATTTCGGCTCCTTCCCGAAGGGCGAGTCGGCTTTCCCGGGTCCCATCATAGGCGAGGAGGATGGTCTGGTACATGGCTCAGTCTCCAATGGCCGCGGCGATGGAGGTCCCGGATCGCCGGTTTGGCTTTTTCACGATCAGGATCAGCGGGATCATGAGTATGAAGGTCCAGCCGATGAATTGGAAGCAGTCGAGGAAGGCGAGCATCGTCGCATGCTGCTCGAGGTTGAGCGACAGCAAGGCGGCAAACTGGTTGTTGGGGTGGAGGAGTCCCAGCCGGGCGAGAAAGGGCCGCAAGGCGGGATTCATCGGGGTGAGATGGCCACCCAGGGTGTTCCAGTTGACCTGTGTCTCTTCGGTCAAGAGTGTCGAGACGATCGAGATTCCGATCGAAGATCCAATGGTGCGGAGCAGGTTGTACATTCCAGCCGCTTCCGCAGAAAGCCGGGGCGGCAAGGTCGAGTAGGCGATGATGGCCAGCGGGACGAAGATCATGCCGAGGCCGACGCCCTGGACCAGCATCGGCCAGAGCACCCAGAAGAAGTTGATCTGGAGGTTGTACCAGTCGAGGGCAAAGGTCCCGATCGCCGAGAGCACGATGCCGATCAGGACGAGCAGCCGGGCATCGACGCGGTTGATCAGACGGCCGACCAGGAACATGCCGGCCATGCTGGCGAGACCGCGTGGGGCCATGATGAGCCCAGTGGTCAGGACCGGGTAGTTGAGCAGCCCCTCGAGCAGTTCGGGCTGGAGGATCAGGGTCCCGTACATGCCGAGCCCCATCACCGTGATCAGGAAACAAGCGTTGGCATAGTTCCGGTCCTTGAACAGCTTGAGATTGAAGATGGTTTCCTTTCCGTGGCGGGACAGGGAGTGCCAGAGATAGACGACGAGGCCGATTCCCGAGAGCGCCGTCAGGATACGGATCGTATTGGAGGCGAACCAGTCGTCGGTGTTGCCCCGGTCGAGGACGATCTGGAGCGCGCCGATCGCCAGTGCGAGGGTGGCGAGACCGACCCAGTCCATGCGGCGGCTGCGGCGCTCGGTGTCGGGCACGACCGCCATCGTCAAGAGGAAACACACGATCCCGATCGGTAGGTTCACGTAGAAATCCCAGCGCCAGGACAGGACCTGGGTCAGATAGCCGCCCACGGTTGGGCCGAGGATCGGTCCCGCCATGACCCCGATGCCCCAGATGGCCATGGCCTTGCCGCGCTGCTCGGCGGGGTAGGTCTGGACCAGGATCGACTGGGAGAGCGGCGAGAGCGCCGCGCCGAACACACCCTGCAGCAGCCGGAAGACCACGATTTCGGTGAGCGAGGTGGCCATGCCGCACAATCCGGAAGCGACGACGAATCCGAGGATGGAAGCCAGGAGATAGCGTTTCTGCCCGATCCGGTCCGTCAAAAAGCCGGTCAGCGGCATGAGGATCGCCGAAGAGACGAGATAGCTCGTCAAGACCCAGGTGATCTGGTCAGTCGTCGCACCGAGCTGTCCCTGCATTTTCGGCAGAGCAACATTTACGATCGTAGTGTCGATCACCTGCATCACGGTCGCCATCATGACGGCGACCGTGATCAGGAACCGCGAGCCGCCTTCCGGGCTCGCTCCGGCCGGTTCAGTGGGCGTCATGTACCTTGAGCAGGTGGTTCGCCTCGACCGTGACGCTGACGCTCGCCCCCACCCTCAGGGGATAAGCGGGACTGGGATCCAGGATGGCGATCCGGACTGGAATCCGCTGGGTGACCTTGACCCAGTTGCCGGTCGCATTTTCCGGCGGGAGCAGCGAGAATGCGGTTCCGGCGGCTGGACTGATGCTCGCCACCACACCCTTGAACGGGTGGTTCGGATACATGGCGACATCCACATGGGCAGCCTCGCCGATCCGGATGTGCGTCAGGTCGGTCTCCTTGAAGTTCGCATTGACCCACCAGGAGTCGTTGCAGACGATCACGAAGGGCGAAACGCCTGGAGACGCCATGTCGCCCGGATGCAGGTTGGCGGTTGTGATGGTGCCGTCGCAGGTTGCCTCGACGCGGGTCTGCTTGAGCCGCCAGAGCGCCTCGTTCAGGTTGGCCCGTGCAATCCGGATGAGCTGGTTGTGTGAGCCCGGCTGTCCGAGCCGTTTTTTCGCGGCGGCGAGCTCGGCCTCGGCGAGATGGAGTCGCGCGCGTGCGCTTTTCAGCGCGGCTACGGCATTGTCATAGGCCTGTTTCGTCCCATAGCCCTCATGGAGGAGGTTCCGGGCACGCCGCAGGATCAGCTGGTCGTTGGCAAAGACGGCATCCGCAAATCGGATGTTGGCTGCTTGGGCGTTCACGTCGGCCACCTCGGCTTGCACCGTCTGTTCGGCCTGGGCCAACGAGGCGCGCGCACGCGCGACGGCGATCCGGAACGGGGTCGGATCGATCCGGTAGAGCAAGGTTCCCGTCCGTACCGGTTCGTGGTTGTGGATGAAGACCTGAATGACCCGACCGGTCACGAGCGGTGCGGGCTGGACCACGCGCGCCGCCAGGTAGGCATCCTCCGTGTTCGGATGAAACCGGCTGTATTCGTAGTACCAGAGGCCAAGCCCGATCAGGACGAGGCTCACGATTGCAACGAGGGCCCAGCGAATGGATTTGCGCACGTTTCGATTCTCCCGGTCATGGCCAAGGGTGAGCGCGTCAGGGATTGCTCCCGGTGTCGGACCCGGCACTCATTCCACAATGACTGCCGGCTCCTGGATCATGCCACCCGCACTGAGGGTCCTCGGCGGAGCGTTCCTTGGCGGGGAAGGGAGACGGGACTGGAATGCCTGAAGGGCTCGATTCCGGACGCTATTTTACTGTGAAAGTCTCTTTTCCTGCATCTTGAGCGCCGAGAAAGAGGTCCGGGTAGAGTGCCCCCCCGGGATCCACGGCATAAGTCGTGAAGTCCCGGATGCCGGCTTCGGCGAGGACCTCCTCGTCGATGAAAAACCGGCCGCTCGTCTCTGTGGCCGGCCGCTTGAGGATCTCGATCGCAGCATCCGCGACAATCTCGGGGGTCCGGCAGTTGCCGGGCTTCACCCGTCCGCCGAGCATCGTGAGGGCTTGGGTGGCGATCACAGTCTTGGGCCAGAGTGCGTTGACTGCAATGCCCATCGGGGCGAACTCGCGGGCCCAGCCGAGAACACAGAAGCTCATGCCCATTTTGGACAGTGTGTAGGCGAGATGTCCGCCGTACCAGGCAGGATCGAGGCTCGGAGGCGGGGAGAGGGTGAGAATGTGGGGGTTTCCCGAGCGCGCGAGCGAGGCCAGGGCGGCCCGGGTCGTCACATAGGTTCCCCGGACATTCACCGACCAGAGGAGGTCAAAGCGCTTGGGCGGCGTGTCCGACGTGTCCGTGAGTGAGATCGCACTGGCATTGTTGACGAGGAGGTCGATGCCTCCCCATTCGGCGATGACCTGTCCGATTGCCGACTCGACCGCGTCGGCATCTCGTATGTCGACAGCGATCGGCAGTGCAGCCGCGCCGAGCGCGCGGATTTCTGCTGCCACCGAGTCGATCGTTCCCGGCAGCACGGGATGGGGTTCCCGGGTCTTGGCCAGGATGGCGATCTTCGCGCCTTCACGGGCGGCACGCAGCGCGATAGCCCGTCCGATGCCACGGCTTCCGCCCGTGATCACCAGGATGCGGTTTTTGAGCGGTGAGGAAGGCGGGGGCATGGGCGGTCTCCGGGGGCGCGGTTCGCGGTATACTCGCATGGATTCGGGCTTTGCGGAAGGACCGGCATCGGTGCGTGCAAGCCACCCCATCTTGCTCGGTGTGGACGAGCTTCAGGCAAGGCTCCCCGATCCTGCACTCGTCCTGTTCGATTGCCGCTTCCGGCTCGGAGATCCGGGCTTTGGTGAGGCGGCATGGGCGAGTGCCCACCTCCCCGGCGCGCGCCATGCGGATCTCGAGGAGGTGCTGTCGGGACCCGTGACGCCGGAGAGCGGCCGCCACCCGTTACCGGATCCCGCCCGGTTTGCGCGCTGGCTCGCGGACCAAGGGGTCGGGCCGGATTCGACCCTCGTGGCGTACGACGAGACGAGCGGCCCGTTTGCCCCGCGGCTTTGGTGGCTCGCACGCTGGATCGGACTCCGGAACGTGGCCGTGTTGGATGGCGGATTTCGGGCCTGGTGTGATGCGGGGGGGCGGGTGGAGCGTGGGATCCCGACGCTGCGCCCCGGCCAGCTCGAACCCGTGCCCGACGACCGGCTCTGGGTTTCGACGTCTGAGGTCGAAGCGGTTGTCGCGGGGCGGGAGCGCGCCCTTCTCCTCGATGCGCGCCAGCCCGCCCGTTACCTCGGGCTTGAGGAGCCGATCGACCGAGTGGCCGGCCATATCCCGGGCGCGATCAATTTGTGTTATCTCGAGACGCTGACCCCTCAGGGCACGTTCAAGACCCGAGAAGCCCTCTGGCCGTGTTTCGACGAAAGGCTCCGTGGCGTTGCGCCCGAGTCCGTGATCCATTCCTGCGGTTCGGGCGTGACCGCCTGCCATACGCTCTTCGCGATGGAGCTCGCGGGCCTTCCGGGATCACGCCTGTATGCCGGTTCCTACAGCGAATGGATCCGTGATCCGGCGCACCCCATCGAGACCGGAACCCGGGGCGGATGAGGGGATCAGGATCGGGTCGTATGCGTTTTGAGCAGCCGTTGCCGCTGGCGCTGCCAGTCGCGTTCACGCTCAACTTCCCGCTTGTCGTGGAGTTTCTTGCCCCGCACCAGGCCGAGCTCGATCTTGGCCCGGCCCTTTTTCCAATAGAGCCGGAGGGGAACCAGGGTGAAGCCGCGGCGTTCGACCGCCCCGGCCAGTTCGTTGAGTTCGCGGCGGTGAAGGAGGAGCTTCCGTGTGCGTTCGGGGTCCGTGGGGCGGTGGGTCGAAGCCGAGAGCAGCGGCGCGATATGGCTGCCGAGGAGCCACGCGGCGCCATTTTTGATGATCGCGTATCCTTCCCCGATCTGACCGCGCCCGGCACGCAGGGATTTGACCTCCCAGCCTTCGAGGACGAGTCCCGCCTCGAACCGCTTCTCGATGAAATATTCGAAACGAGCCCGGCGGTTCTCGGCGATCGTCGCGGTGGATGATTTGGACGGCGCGGGTGACATGATGGCATTATACGGGCCGGTGGACTGATCCGAGACATCCGTGCATCGCAGGATTGAGCGACAGGCGCTTGTCGACTGTTCCGTGGCACAAATGTATGCCCTGGTGACGGATATCCCGTCCTATCCCCGTTTCCTCCCCTGGTGCGTCGGTGCCTCGGTCATCGAGGAAACGCCGAAGCCGGGTCCTGCGGTCGTCGTGGTCGCCCACCTCGATCTGGCCTGGGGCCCGATCCGCTATCGCCTTGTGACCCGCAACGACAAT
>JAJZNM010000039.1 GCA_021852325.1 Pseudomonadota bacterium | reverse complement strand
TTTCCCGGCCGAGCTGATCCCTGAAATTGGCGCGCTCGGCATCCTGGGGAGTTCGATCCGGGGGCCTGGCTGCCCCGGGCTCAGCGGCATGGCCTATGGCGTGATTTGCGAGGAGCTTGAGCGGTGCGATAGCGGGCTCAGGAGTTTCGTCTCGGTCCAGTCGAGCCTCGTCATGTATCCCATCTCGGCCTTTGGATCGGACGAGCAGAAACGGGACTGGTTGCCGCGGCTGGCCTGCGCCCAGGCCATCGGCTGTTTCGGACTGACCGAATCCCAGGGGGGCTCCGATCCGTCCGCCATGCAGACGCATGCCCGGCGCAAGGGCCATGATTGGGTGCTCGATGGATCCAAGATGTGGATCACGAACGGTTCGATCGCGGATCTCGCGGTGATCTGGGCGCAAACCGACGAAGGCATCCGGGGGTTCCTCGTGGAAAAAGACCGGCCCGGGTTTCGTGCACAGGACATCCACCACAAGCTCTCCCTGCGCGCCTCGGTGACCTCGGCCCTGTTCCTGGACCAGGTCACGATCCCCGAGTCCAACCGCCTGCCGGATGCTGTGGGTCTCAAAGCCCCCTTGTCCTGCCTCACCCAGGCGCGATACGGGATTGCCTGGGGAGCGCTCGGCGCGGCACGCTCCTGTCTCGCCACGGCGCTTGAGTATGCCACCACGCGGAAGCTCTTTGGCAGACCGCTCATGGCCACGCAAACCGTCCAGCGACGTCTCGCGGAGATGGTGCGCAAGCTCACACTGGCGCGTCTTTTGGCCTGGCGTCTCGGCCAGCTCAAGGACGCCGGACGGCTCGATCCGGCACAAGTTTCCCTGGCCAAGTGGAACAACGTGCGCATGGCGCTCGAGATCGCCCGCGAGGCGCGCGATCTGTTGGGCGGTGCCGGGATCACGACGGAGTTCCCGCCACTGCGCCATGCACTCAATCTGGAAAGCGTCGTGACCTATGAGGGAACGGAAACCATACACGAGCTGATCGTGGGCAAAGCCGTGACCGGCATCGATGCCTTCTGATCCGCCGGTCCGACGTCCGGGGCTCGTCCGGCAGGCGCTGCGCAGTGTCAACCGGGCAGAACTTTTGGACCAGAAGACGGTCCGGTTCCTCGCTGCGCTCGGATCCCCGGCGGTGCCACCCCCACCCCGGGAGTCGGATCAGGAGCTCGGTGCCGTGCCGGGCCTCCGGGTTCGGGATGCCTGGGAGCTTTTTGAGTCCCAGCTGCGTTCGCGCCACATCGACCTCATGGCACGGGAACTCCGGGCCAAGGGGCTTGGATACTACACGATCGGGAGCAGCGGCCATGAGGGCAATGCCGTGTTCGGACGCCTGCTCCGACTCACCGACCCCGTCTTTCTCCACTACCGGAGCGGGGCGCTCCTTCTGGAACGGGCCCGGCACGACCCTGCAGTCGACATGGTGCGCGCACTCCTGCTGTCGCTGGTTGCGGCTGAGGAGGATCCGATCGCGCAAGGCCGCCACAAGGTCTTGGGCCATCCGAAGCTCCTGGCTCCGCCTCAGACCAGCACGATCGCGAGCCATCTCCCGAAGGCGATGGGCGCAGCCGCACTGCTCGAGACCGCCTGGATACAGGCGGGCACCCGGGACCGGCCACCCGATGGCATCGTGTTCGCGAACCTGGGCGATGCGAGCGTCAATCATTCGACCGCGCTCGGTGCGATCAATGCGGCGGGCTGGACGGCCTACCAGGGTCTTCCCTGCCCCCTGTTTTGCCTCTGTGAGGACAACGGCTGGGGAATCTCGGTCGAGACTCCCCGCGGATGGATCGAAGCCAGCTACCGGGATCGCCCGGGGTGGCGGTATTTCACGGCGGATGGCCTGGATTTGTTCGAAACCTGGCGTGTGGCACGAGAGGCGATCGATTGTTGCCGAAAGACGCGGGCGCCCGTGTTTTTTCATCTCAGGGTCGTCCGCCTGCTGGGTCACGCCGGAACTGACCAGGAAGCCGAGTACCGGAGTCTTGCGAGCATCGAAGAGACCGAGGCCCTCGATCCGATCCTGCAAAGTGCGCGCCACCTGAATCAGGCCGGGCTTGCGTCGGCTCGCGAGCTGCTCGATTGCTATGAGGCCGTCCGCAACGAGGTGCGCGATCTGGCCGAATGGGCGGTGGGGCGACCCCGGCTGTCAACCCCGGAAGCCGTCATGGCCCCGCTCGCGCCCTATCGCCGGGAGGCGGTAGAGGCGGAAGCCCGCCGTGAACCTGCGGATCCGTCCTCCGTCCATCGCGGGAGGCCCGCTCCCGACCCGGCCGATGCGCCACTGCACCTGTCTCTCGGGATCAACCGGGCGCTGGGTGAACTCCTCTTCAAGTATCCCGAGATGATCGTCTTCGGCGAGGATGTGGCACAGAAAGGAGGGGTCTATACGGTCACCTCAGGTCTCAGGCGGCAACACGGGCCACGCCGGGTTTTCAATACCCTGCTCGATGAACAGTCGATCCTGGGACTGGCCCAGGGTGGGGCCTTCTGGGGGCTTTTGCCGGTCCCCGAGATCCAGTATCTCGCCTATTTCCACAATGCGGAAGACCAGATCCGGGGCGAGGCCGCCTCCTTGCAGTTCTTCTCGGCTGACCAGTATCGCAATGGCATGGTGGTGCGCATGGCAGGACTCGCCTACCAGAAGGGCTTCGGAGGACATTTCCACAATGACAACAGCATCGCCGTTCTCCGCGATATCCCCGGGCTCATCGTCGCCTGTCCGGCCCGCGCCGACGATGCCGCGGGGCTCTTAAGGACCCTGCTCGCACTCGCGCGTGTGGATGGCCGTGTGAGCGTGTTTCTCGAGCCCATCGCGCTCTACATGACCAAGGATCTCCACACGCCGGGTGATCGGCTTTGGCTTGCGCCCTACCCCCAGCCCGGGGTGGCCATACCACTTGGCGAACCCCGGTTTTATGGAGATCCCAACGGGGCCGATCTTCTGGTGGTCACCTACGGCAACGGGGTCTATTTTTCCCTCCGCGCAGCCGACAGGGTCGCCCGGGTGAAGGGGGCGAGGATTTCCGTGATGGATCTGCGCTGGCTCAAGCCGATCCACCATGAAGCGATCCGGGAGGCCTCTGGCCTCGCCAAGGGGGTGCTCGTGGTGGATGAGGGGCGCGAGACGGGTGGAGTCTCCGAGGAGATCGTGGCCAGGCTTTCGGAACCGCGCCATCCCAAACCCGTGCGCCGCCTGACAGGCCGTGACAGCTACATTCCGCTCGGGCCTGCCGCGGACACGGTTCTCCTCACCGAGGGGGAAATCGAGCAGGCCCTGTGCATGCTCCTCGACGAGGTCAAGGCTCCGCCCGCCCGCCCGGGCCGGAACACCGCCCGGCGACGGAGACGCTAGGAGCCTGATCGTCCAAATGGGGGACGGGGCGGGAAACGCCACCAGAGTGCCGCGGTATAGATCCAGACCAAGACATAGGCCACGGTGAAGACCCATAACGGGATGGGCCAAAAGATGAGTTGGTTGATCCAGTGGGCGATGAGGGGCGGCGTGTGGCCCTCCGATCTCGCGCGTTGGCTGAGTTCAGACTGCCAGATGGTCAGGAAGCAGGCCCGGCCGAGGAGTGCCTGGACCGCCACCACGGAGAGTGCCACAAGGTGGGCCAGCCGGAGCCAGAAGTTGCGTACCCAACGCCAGCTGCGCATCCCGCCCCAAGGGATCAGGATGAGCCCTCCGACGTTGAACACAATGATCGCAAGATGGAGGATCAGGATGCAGAGGGCCAGGGTGCGGCTTGAAGCCGGAGAGAGGATCAGGGGAGCATCTTCCGGATGCGGCCGGTCATCCGCTTCTTTGGGGATTCGGTTTGCACAAACTCGACCGGTCCGAGCGTGGTGGCGTAAATCCCCCCGAGACTCTGCCAGACCTGATCCAGCCTGGCGGCGAGTCCATGGGGCAAGTTGAAGACGGCGAGGCCGCTCCCGCGGAGACCTTGCCGACGCGAGGTCTGCCAGTCGAGGAACGTGACGTCTCCGAGTGTTTGGAGCTTTCGTCTCAGCCCCGAGACGAATGCCGGATCCACCCCGGGATGCCAGATGAGGTAGATCCCGTGCGGGAAGCGCGCGAGGGCGCGGGAGAGGGCCCGAAGCAACGGCTCTGTCTCGCGCATGGATTCGTATGGGGGATCGATCAGGATGACGCCACGCTGCTCCCGTGGGGGGAGGAAGGCACCAAGTGCCTCATATCCATCCCGGCAATGCACGTTGACCGGCCCTCTGGCCAGGTTTCCCCGGAGCGTCTGTGCCCGTTCCGGGACCCATTCCGTGGCGACCAGCCGGTCGCCGGTACGGGCGAGCGCTGCGGCGACGAGCGGGGATCCCGGGTAGCAGGCCAGGGTCGCCTCAGGATTGAAGCGGTGGAGAAGGGCCTGGTAGGTGCGCACGACGGGGTTGTCGATGGGGGCTTGGAAGATGGGTGCGACACCGGATTCGAACTCATTCCGGCCCTGCGGGCTGAGGTTTGCGAGCGGATAAAGTCCCTCGCCCGCATGGGTATCCAGGTAGAACCAGGGTGAGGGTTTTTCCGAAAGACGCATGAGGAGCGCGGTCAGCACGAGATGCTTGTGCACATCGGCAAAGTTTCCGGCATGGAAGCGGTGCGCGTAGTTCACGATCCGGGTCCCGCTCGCGCGTTCAGGCCTAGACTATACACCCGGCGAGCCACGGGGCGAACCGATAAAATGGCGTGGTGACCGAGACTCCAGCTACAACAGCTCCACCGGCTCTCTGCGCGCCAAGCACCGCCACCTCCTGGGGATCCGGCCAGAACCCGCTGATCGAGTGGAAGACCTCGGCCGGCCTGCTCGGATTTCTCGCGGTCGTCTTTGGCATCGCGATGTTCAACCATGGCCTCATCCCTGCTGAGGAGCCGCGTTTCGCGGAAGTCGTGCGCGAGATGATCGCACGGGCGAGTTTCTGGGTCCCCCTGAAAAACGGACTGCCCTACGTCGAATATCCCCCGCTCTACTACTGGCTCGCCATCCCGTTCCGCCTGCTCGGACTGCCCTTGCGCGCGGCGATCCGTATTCCCGGGACCCTGGCCTATCTGGCCTGGATTTTCTGGATGCGCCGATGGCTGCGTACCCTGTTTCCATCCGTGGCATCCACCCTGCCGCTCCTCGCGCTCGCAGCGCTGCCGATCGCGCTCTACAATTTTTTCACAGCGCATACCGACAGCCTCCTCGCGCTCGGGGTGCTCATCGCCTATACCGGCTATGCCCGCCATCGCCTGGGAAGGGTGCGCGGATTTCCCTGGGAGCTCTGGCTCGGGATCCTTCTGGCCACATCCGCCAAGGGTCCGGTCGGGATCGCCATCACGCTTCCCGGCATGGGTCTCGAGATGCTCCTCGCCGACCCCGGTCTCCTCCGATGGACGAAGGACGCCGGGATCAGGCTCTGGAAGCGGATATTCGCCATCCGTCCGTTTCGGGGCCTGGCGCTCGCCCTGAGCCTCCTCGTGCTCTGGTCGGTCGTCGCGGGGCTGCAAGTCAACTGGGATTTTGTCCGGGCAGCACTCATCTACCAGAACTTCACCCGTTTTCTGAGCGGGCTCGACCACCAGCACGGCCCCTGGCTTTACCTCCATACCCTCTGGGGTGATTTTTTCCCCTGGTCGCTCCTTGTGCCTTTTGGTCTCGTGGCGGCCTGGCGTCTCAGAGGGGAACTCCCCTGGCGGCTGGCACTCACCTGGGCCGTCTGGACCGTTTTCTTTTTTTCGTTGTCTGTCTCGAAGCAGAGCAAATACATCCTGCCAGCGGCGCCGGCCCTCGTCCTTTTGAGCCTGGGCGGGTCGGCCTTCCTGTTTGGCCGCCACGCGGGGCTTGCCCAGAGGGCGGGTGGCGCGATTTCGGCATCGCTCCTGGCCTTGTTCGCCTTTCTCGCGCTCCTCGTGTTGCCAGGATTCGTGTTCCCCGGGCTCATTCCGGTTCCCAAGACCGTCCAGGGGCTTCATCGTTTGCGGACCTATCTCGAGGAACATCCGGCTCCAGTCGTGAGTTACCTCTACCCGCGCCCACCCACCATCTATGAACTTTACCCGCTCCGTCATGCGCCGATTCCCTTCGTCCGCTCGGCGCGAGCCCTCTATGCCGAAATCCATGCCGGCGTGATCCGGCCGGGAGACGATCTCCTGGTGTACCGGGATGCCCTGCCAGCCGCGCATCGGCCGGTGAACGCCCGGACCTTGTCACCGGCGCCCAACCCGGAATACTTTGCACGCATCTTCTCGATTCCGGCCCAGGGTGGACTGATTCTCTTCAAGGTCCTTCCGGCCGTCCGGAAGATGCCAGTCCCGAGGACCCCGAAGCCGCCCCCCTGGCACTGGTGGGATCAGTTCGATACCGATTGAGTACGGGATCGGTCCGCGCGGATCACCCAGAAGATGCTGACCAGGATCACGCCCATGCCGAGGAGCTGGATTCCATCCAGGGTCTCGCCGAGCACGAGCCATCCGAGCACCACCGCAACCACCGGGTTGATGTAGGAAATGGTGCCGATCCGGGCCGGGCTCGTTCTCGGGATGAGCCAGAGGTAGACCGTATAGGCGAGACAGGATCCCATGAGGCAGAGGTAGGACACGGCCCAGAGCCCCTGCCCATTCCAGTGCCAGTCTGCCCAGTCCCCGGTCGTGGTCGCGACGGCGAGGAGCAGTCCCCCGCCCCAGAGCATCTGTACGCCGGATGACAGGAGCGGGGTCTCGGAGCGGGCGAAGCGCCTGCCCCACACCGTTCCCAGTGCCCAGAAGAATGATGCGGCCAGAATCGCCGCGACTCCGGTACGATAGGCTGGATTCAGCCTGCCGAGATGCGTACCGAGAAGCACGCCGACTCCGAGCAATCCCAGGATGAGGCCGAGCCAGCTCCCCCGGGGGATGCGGGCAGCCCGTCTCATCCAGACCGTTTCGAGCCCGACGATCCAGAGGGCAGAGGTTGCCCCGATCAGGGCAGACAGGTTGGAAGGCACCCACTGTTCACCCCAGCAAAGAAGGCCGTTCGAAATGGCGATGAGGAGGGTTCCCATGGGGAGCCCGCACCGGAGGATCCAGCTCAGGGGAAGCGCGCGCCAGGTCTCCCCGCGGAAGGCCCCCAAGGCGAGGAGGATTCCTCCGGCGACCGTGAAACGCAAGCCAGCCAGGATCGCAGGTGGCCAGCTCATGACGCCAATCCGGATTCCGAGGTAGGTTGATCCCCAGACGAGATACAGCACAAGGTAAGCGAACAGGATGCGCCGCGGGTGGCTGGCGGGCAGGTCCTCAGTCACGATCTGCCTCCTTCTCGGTGGGCGCACAGAGCGGCACAGCATAACCCTTTTCCAGGCCTTGCGCGGATGGATCCTCCGTCGGTTGCCATCGGGCACAAGGGCACTCCGGGTTAAACTGTTAGGGTACCTGACCGGATCCCGGATACCGAGCATGGTGTTCAGCTACTACCACCGCTTGACCACTCGGCAACGCAGAGTGTACGAGGCGAGCGACCGGGTCGAATCGATCCCATTCGGATCGGCAGC